>JACNFR010000061.1 GCA_014384555.1 Candidatus Nitrosopumilus sp.
TTTCAAGTGCTTTAATCAACATAGGTCTTGTTTCAGCAGGATCAATTACATTATCTACAGTTCCATGAGATGCTGCAACGTAAGGATTTTCAAATTTTTCTGCAAATTCATCGATTAATTGTTTTTTTAGTCCTTCAGCATCTTCGGCTTCACTAAGATCTTTTCTATACATAATTTTTACAGCAGCCTCTCCACCCAATACAGCACATCTAGCAGTTGGCCATGCATAATTAATGTCAGTTCTAAGATTTTTACTTCCCATTGCAATGTATGCACCACCATATGCTTTACCAATAACTAAAGTAATTCTTGGAACAGTAGCTTCACAGTATGCATAAAGTAACTTACTACCATGTCTAATGATACCATTGTGTTCTTGATTAGAACCTGGCATGTATCCAGGAGTGTCTACTAAAGTGATAATTGGAATATTAAATGAATCACAGAATCGAATGAAACGTGCTGCTTTGTTTGATGAATCAATATCTAGTGCACCAGCAAGTACGATAGGTTGATTTGCAACAATACCAACTACCTTACCATTTAATCTTCCAAAACCAACTACAATATTTGCAGCAAACAATTCATGGACTTCAAAAAATTCATGATTATCAACAATCGAGTTTATGATTTCTTTCATATCATATGGTTGTAAAGGATTTTCTGGAATAATATTGATCAAATTGTGATCCATTCTGTTTGGATCATCATCAGTAGTAATTTTTGGTGGTGATTCAGTATTATTTTGAGGTAAATATGAAATTAATTTTTTGATGTAATCCATACATTCGTATTCATTTTGTGCAACGAAATGTGCAACACCGCTTTTTGAACCATGAGTCATGGCTCCTCCAAGATCATCAAATGAAATTTCTTCTCCCAATACAGTCTTGACAACATCAGGACCTGTGACAAACATGGTTCCCACTTTATCAACCATAATTACAAAGTCAGTCATTGCAGGAGAGTAGACAGAACCACCTGCTGATGGACCAATACTTGCAGTGATTTGTGGAATAACTCCAGAAGCCAATTGATTATGATAAAAGATATCTGCAAATCCATCAAGACTCATAATTCCTTCTTGAATTCTAGCTCCACCAGAATCCATGACGCCAATTATTGGACATCCAGTTTGAACTGCATGATCCATTAGTTTGCATATTTTTTTAGCCCCCATCTGACTTAGTGTTCCACCAAGTACAGTGAAATCATAAGCAAAAACAAAGATTTGCCTACCATTTACATTACCATAGCCACCAATTACTCCGTCTGTAAAGAATTTCTTTTTTTGCATGTCATATTCGTGATAGTGGTGAGTGGTTAATGGATCAATTTCAGTAAAAGTACCTTCATCAAGTAAAAGATTGATTCTTTCACGAGCAGTTAGTTTACCCTTATCATGTTGAGCCTTAATTCTATCTTGACCGCCACCCTGTAATGCCGTATTATTATTTTTAGAATACTTTTCAATCTTTTCAGAATGCACAGTATTCTAAAGCATAGTGGTTTCCTATATTAATTTAATTTGAGATATTCAAGATATGGAATTTTTATAAAAATTCATAGATCATTGTTTTTTTTAGAATTTTAGGAGTTTAGAAGTGGAAATTTCTTGTTTACTGATTTTTGATAAGAGCTAAATGCCTCTTTTTCTTCACTACATTTCTTACAGATGCAAAATTGAGAGACATTTGGGATATTACAAATTTCTTGGAATTCACATTGAGCACAACCTGCAGGAGCCCCACATACTATGCATTGTAATTCGTCAATTTGTGCACATTTTTCATGTTTAACGCCCAAACCTTTTGCCCATAAACCAATTTCATTTACAGGGATTTTTTCATTACAAACAATACAAGTTCCAGGAAATTTCATAGGTATTTTTCTCCAACTCATTTTATTAGTTCAATCTCCTTTTCAATGATATCTCCAAATGTTTCTTCTAATTCCAATTCGAGAGTTTTATTTTTAATACAAAACAAAACGTATGGTAAACATAAAGTCACAAAAGAACTAGAAGACAAATGTAATTTATTTGCCATAACTTTAGATAGTGATTTTATTTTTGCACCATCCCAACGAATTCTATTTAGTAAAGGCCACGATAAATTGTATTGTGTGTATCTTATTCTATCATCATTTTGATATAATTTAATCAAAGTATCATTTAGATATCTAAGTAATCTCCAATTTTGCGTTTTCATGATTCTTCCAAAAAGCATATCTGCCCTAGATAATATTTCTAAATATTTTGCAAGTGTTTGAGTATCTAATTCACTAGTAATGATACTAGAATAGAATGCATTAATTTTCTCCCTAGGGTCAATTTGCATAGAATAGAGAACACTACGAGCTTCTTCAATTGAATTTGCTTTAAAGAAAGCATTTATGCCATCTTCAACATTAACACTTTCAAAAGATTGTTCAGTTTGAGGATTAAATCCAGTTACAAAAGACTGGGTAAGATTAATCATTGAACGAATATCACCTTTAGATTTGTTAATCACTTTGATTAAAGAGCCCGGACTAAGTTTTGCACTTTGTTTTTTCAAAATATTCTCAAGATACACTCTCAATAACCGTGGAGGAATTTTTTTGAATTGAACTGTTTTTACAACTTTTTTGATACTTTTCATTTTATCAGAATCATCACTGTTTGCAGCAAGAACAATTGGAACTGTAGGTTCTTTTAGAATATCAACAAGTGCAGATGCTCCACCATAATCACCTCTACCGTGAATGCCATCTACCTCATCTACAAAAATCATCGGAGTTCCTAAAACACTTACATTTCCTAAAACAGGCATGAGAATTTCATTTATTCTCGATTTACTTCGAACATCACTAGCATTAAGTCCAATCATATCATATCCAAATTGTTTAGCAACAAGATACGCAATGGTAGTTTTTCCTATTCCAGGAGGACCTACTAAAAGTAATGGCTTTGTGCCTTTTTTCCATTTTACAAACCATTCAGTTATTGCTGCCCGTGCTTCTTCATTTCCAACCATGTCAGAAATTATCTGAGGTCGGTATTTTTCAGACCACATCAATGTTATCACTTAGGAAGTTTGGATTGATACTCGGACCATTTGTTGGTTTTTTGTAATTTATTGTACCAATACTGATTATAGTGCTCAACAGTCAAAAACAGAAATTCTAAAAATTCTTTATGAGAGAAATTTTCAGGTAGTAATTCAAGTGTAAGTCTTGCATCTTGTAAATACAAATTACTTTTTTCTAAAGTGACATCAAATCCTTTTTTCACATCGTTTGCCAATAATGAATAATAAAGAGGCCAAGAAGGAATTTTTACAAATCCATTCTTAATTGAATCTTCAATTTCATTTCCACATCCAACGCCTTCAGCAGCTCTTGCCATACCTAAATAGAAAATTTCACTCAGTGGTCTTTCTGCTAAAGCCATGTTTCTTCCAGCAGTACCCATAACGGCACGATATTTTTTGTAAGATAGAGTCATCTCTTCTTCAGTAATTTCAGTTGGTTTTGATTTTAGTTTCTCATCCAAATATTGTCCAATTCTTGCATCTTCAAAACCTGCTTCAAATTCTTTCAAAACTTGTTCGCCACCTTTTGAAATTTTATCTCTAGCCAATTTCAAAATGTATGGATTCATTAATTTGTAATCATCAAGAAATTCCAAATCTTCATCTTTGTCTACAATTCTATCCATAGGTTCACTTAGATCAATTGCAAGAATATGTCCTTCAACCATATCTTGTTTTAATTGAGGATCATCTCTTCCAGAATATTCTGCTGCCGCATCAAATAATCCATTAAAAACAGGAAAAGTCATTTTTACGAAATTGGAATTTAAAATTCGGTTTACTCTATCTTGCATTACTTCAAGACTATCTAATTTTGATTTTATAGGCTCAATTTCTGATGCATTTAGGATAATTTCAGTAGAACCCACTTCATTGCCAAATGCTTGCTGTGTAGCATTTGGATTGGTGTCAGATTGTATCTCATGTAATAGTCCTTTAGCAAATCGTTCTGCAAAATTTGGAAATTGGTTTTCAGTTTCTTCTTTGTATTTGTTAAATAATTTGTAACCTTTAGATTTGAACAAGGCTTGTTTTATAATCTGTTTTCCAGGTTTTGTACTCATCAAAGATTCTTTACTAATTACAGATTGATCTTTGCCGCTCACAAACGTTAAGCTTTTTTATTGTTATTTATGCTTTCAAACTAAAAATTTTCTTCACTTAAATTACGATCGACTAGATTGTCAACATGGATGCAATAGAAATTCTTCGAGAAGCTTCAAACAGAATTTATAAGAATGTAAAAGATCTTGCAGGAACAGATGATGCTGCAGGCGATTTTGGTGTAGGTGCAGGTGGGGATATTTCAAGAAACATAGACATTGTTGCTGAAAAAACTGTTTTAGATTATCTAAAAGAAATTAATTTTGAGTGTATAGTATTAGGTGAAGAATGTGGACGAGTTGAATTATCAGAAAATCCTAAAGGATTTGTCATCATGGATGCAATAGATGGTTCTGCTAATGCAGTAAGAGGAGTTCCTTTTTTCTGTAGTTCACTAGCATTTGCAACAGAAAATAAGCTTAGTTCAATTACAGATGGTGTAATTACAAATCTTTCAAATGGTGAAATGTATTGGGCATCTAAAAACAAAGGTGCATTTTTTAACAATAAACAAATCAAAGTTCACAAAAAAAATCCAATTTACAAAATAATCGGAATTAACACATCTGGTTCATCTATTGAATTAATGAATAAACTACATCCAATTTTTGAAAATCATGATCACACTAGACATTTTGGTGCAAATGCACTTGAGATGGCAATGTTTGCAAGAGGATTAATGGATATTTTTATTGATTTAAGGGGGAAAATTAGAATTCAAGATATTGCTGCGGGTTATGTAATTGTAAAAGAGGCAGGAGGGATGCTATTAGACGCTGATTTGAAACCACTTGATTCGGATCTGAGTTATGATACAAGAGTTTCTTTTATTGCAGCTGCAAATCAGGAAATTCTTGATGAAATAATGTCACAAATCAATAAGTGAATTTTTAGAATAAAAAAATTGAATTATTGTAATAGTTTGATAATTTATTTAACATTCTTGGGTTTTCAATAGATCTTTTGAGATAGATGCTAAGAGAAATATATTTAACCAAAGTCGGGAAAAAACTTCTTGTATGGTAACTGAGATGAAAGCAAAGGTCGTCTATAGGGAGTTACTCAAAGAAGATTTAGTGATTATTAGATTAGTTCCAGAAAAAGGAATGCCAGAATACAAAACAGGCCAATTTTTAACAATAGGACTTCCAATTCCAGCAGAAAAAAAAGTTGTGAGAAGAGCATATTCTATTGCATCACATGCAGAAAATAGAGACTATTTTGAATTTGTAATTAGATGGGTAAGAAAACCACTTCCAGGCCGTGTCACTACTGAATTATTTTATCTAAGTGTTGGGGACGAAGTATCTCTTGGGGACCCAACAGGAGCCGCATTACAAATTAGTGATAAATTACCTAACGGTAAAAAAGACAATAGAAGAGTAATTTGTGTCGGAGGAGGTACAGGACTAGCACCATTTATTGCATTTGCAAAACATTTCCATGATACTAATGATAAACGTGAAGTTGTTGTTCTTCATGGTGCAAGTTATGTTGACGAATTAAGCTATAAACGACTATTGACGGATTTAGAATTAGAGAGTGAAAAAAATGGAAGAGATAAATGGAATTTTAGATATAGAGCTGCAATAAGTAGACCGAAAGAATTTTTCAACAGATCTTGGAATGGTCATGTAGGCAGAGTTGAATCATTCTTCAAACCAGATAAAAAATCAGGACTTTCACCTGTAGAGGAAATGGTAGGAGAAGAATTAACGCCAGATAATTCTATTATCTATATTTGTGGATATCAAGGAACAATAGATGGAGTGATTGAATTTTTAGGTCCTAAAGGATTTGTTACTGAGCATGAAAAGAAACCTGATGGAAGTTTTGGTATCAAGTTTGAATCATATGGATAATAAATCTAATTAATATTAGTTAATTTTCATCTAAGAAATTTCAGATAAAGTCATTTCCAATTACTTACCTGTGGATTTTTATATTGATTATTTTTCACCAAAGTATGGCGAAACTCAAGTGTAATGATTATGGATTTGAGTGTGATTTTATTGTGGAGGGAGAAATGGAAGATGTTATTGATAAATTTAGAGCCCACACAGATGACGAACATGGTATAGATTATTCAAAAGAAGCCGTGATGCAATTTCTCTTAAGAAAACAAGGATTATAGTAAAATTAAGCGTCTAGTCTTTTCATTCTAGCAGATAAAACTGGGAGTTCTTTTTCAATAATTTTCTCTACTGCAGGAACAATTCCAACTCTAGCTTTTACACTTTCTTCATAAAGTTCGGCAATTTGATCTCGGAATAATAATTTAATTCCAGGTAGTGCTGTAATTCCCTCATCAACAGTTCTAGGATCTGATAAATCGAGAATAAGAGTACCTTTTTTCTTTTCTTCCATTATTAATCGAATTCTCTCATATGTGATTAAGAAATAATCGCAAGTTGTTGCAACAAAAATAATATCATATTTATCAAATCCTGCTAAAACATCATTGAAATCAACAGGAGTTCCTCCAAGAATTATTGAAAAACCAGTAGCACGCTCTAAACTTCTACTTGTAACATCAAAAGGAATTTCTTTTTTACTCAAAGTTTTTGCAAGCATGGCTGCAGGCTCACCCGTACCAATTATCAATACTTTCTTTTTAGAATCAAGACCTGCTTTTTCATCAACAAGTTTTACTGCAACATCACCTAATGAGACGACATCTTTTGCAATACCAGTGGTATCTCTC
Source organism: Candidatus Nitrosopumilus sp. (assembly GCA_014384555.1). Classification (GTDB taxonomy): domain Archaea; phylum Thermoproteota; class Nitrososphaeria; order Nitrososphaerales; family Nitrosopumilaceae; genus Nitrosopumilus. The sequence goes on from JACNFR010000061.1 coordinate 6,883, forward strand.
ATTCGACTAGCTAATCGAATAACACTTTCAAATAATTTATTGAGAATATTACCTGAAACACCTGCATCCTTTGCGTCTGCCAAGGCTTTTACAATATCATCAAAAACACTTTGCCATCCAACAACTAGCGAATCTAATCCAGATGCAAGTCTTAAAAGATTCAAGTATACATCATCTCCCTTGTAAACTTCAAGTGTTTGATCAAAGTGATCTATGTCAATTTGTTCTAAGGACGATAAAGATACCCATGTATCTTTAATTTGATTTAACACAAGTGCTTTACCTTCTACTCTTCGTGCATCAGGAGAATCATCAGTTTCAACATTGCTCACCGTAAATATTTCAACTCTAGTTGCAGTTTGAATAATAACACATTCTTCAACACCAGGTATTTTTTTAAATTCTGCACATGCTGCAATAACGTCTTTGAAAGCAAATTTTGATATTGTATGAATAGGAATATTTTTGAAAGTTACTCGTGCATTTATTACATCAAAAGAGACTTGACTCATACCATTCACCTATGCTTTAATCTTGTCCCGACCACCTTTGGCAGTTCTAAAAACATTCATTCCAATATAGAAATTTTCATGTAAGGATTCTAAGTAAGTAATTTGATTTTCTGTTTCTTTAATTTCTTTTTCAGTTGCTTTAGAATTATTTTTTAATTGTTCAAGTTTCTGTTTCATTTCTTCTAGGAATGAATCAACACCACGTTCATAATTTGAAACACCAGCAAATTCTGGACTGAGAACATGTTCAGGAACATATGCAGGAGTTTGGTCTTGTGGGATTTCAGCTATTCTAGTAAGTGATTCCTGTTCATCTGCAGAAAGAATTGGTCGTGGGAAACGATCTTGTTTATCTAACCAAAATTCAGGTTCACCCATATCTCGTCTAAAAATTTCTTCACCTTGTCTCTTGAATGTATAATCGGATTTGGCAGCAGCGTCTGCTTTTACTTCAGCTGCAATTGCTTTGTATTCTTCTTCTGCTGCTGCTTCTGCTTCTGCTTTTGCTGCTTCTGCTTTAACAAGAGCTTCTTTTACTGCAAGTTCTGCTTCTTCAACTGCTTTGGCAGCTGCTTCTGCTTTTGCAATTGCAGATTCGGATACTTTAGATTCTTCTTCCGCTTTAGCATCTAGTTTTGCAGTTTCATCTACAGTTGTATTTTCAGATGAGGAATCTTCAGTGGATTTTACTTCAACCTCAGATTCCTTTTTCTCTTCAGACAACAAAATTTACTAAAATTGCCTGAATTTTAATATTCTTGTGAGATTCAACTATAGTCTATTCCTTTTTCAATAATATTTTCTAGAAATTTAATTCTGATCGGTGTAAATGATATCAAAATGTAAGAAATAGAAATAATGGCGCCCTCGGCGGGATTTGAACACGCGTCTCAGCCGTGACAGGGCCG
>JACNFR010000082.1 GCA_014384555.1 Candidatus Nitrosopumilus sp.
CTGAACCAACACCAGAACCTGAACCAACACCAGAACCTGAACCAACACCAGAACCAACACAAACTTCTGATGATCCGTTTGATGGAATCACAGATGATGAAATTTCTATTTATTCAGATTTGTTTGATATACCTCCACCAGAAAATGACAATGAAGCTACCAAACTAGGTAACAAGATTCGTCAGTGGATTAAAGATGGTAAACCAAAACCAGGTGAATCAAAAGCAGATGAGCCTGATGAAAAAGATGATCAAGAAATACAAAAACATGATAAGGAAGAACCCAAAAAGAAAAAAGGCAGGTTCGGGTTCTTTAAAAGATGAAACTAAAAACAAAAAATTTACTCACTTTAGCAGAATTAACTCCAAAGGAGTTTGTAGGATTAATTGATGAATCTATCAAACTAAAAAAAGAACTCAAAAAAGGCGGAAACAAACCGATTCTGAAAAACAAAACACTGACAATGATTTTCCAAAAACCATCTACTCGAACACGTGTTAGTTTTGAAATTGGTATGTATCAGTTGGGCGGACATGCAGTAAATCTATCATCCAGTGACATGCAATTGTCTCGTGGAGAATCAGTTGAAGATACTGCAAAAACTCTTTCACGATATACAAATTGCATAATGGCACGTGTCTATGAACATGATTTGCTTGAAAAGTTAGCAGAACATGCAAGTGTGCCTGTAATTAACGGACTATCTGACACTTTTCATCCTTGTCAAATATTGGCAGACTTTATGACGATTAAAGAAAAAAAGAAAAAACTCAAGGGACTAAAAATTGCATGGATTGGTGATGGCAACAACGTCTGCAACTCTATGATTTACGGTGCTGCATTGTCTGGTGCAAATATGTCAATTGCAACTCCTAAAGGTTTTGAACCTGACAAAACTGTAATTACAAAAGCCAAGAAAACAACTAACATTGAATTGACAACAGATCCTTTCACTGCAATTAAAAATGCAGATGTGGTAGTTGCTGATACTTTTTCATCAATTCACAATCTCGATAAGAAAAGATTGCAAAAATTCTTGCCAAAGTATCAGGTAAATGACAAATTAATGAAGTCTGCAAAAAAAGATGCGATCTTTTTACATTGTCTTCCGGCAAAACGAGAACAAGAAGTTACTTCATCTGTAATTGATGGTCCGCAATCTGTTGTTTGGGATGAGGCAGAAAATCGTCTTCATACTCAGAAAGCTTTGCTAGCTGCTCTAATTCGCGCTTAACGTATATAAGAGCAGATTCAAACTCGGTCTCTATAGATGGCCTATGCAAAAATATTGAGACGATTAAGGGAAGAAAAGACCAATTATCGTAAACGTGGAACCATGTTGATGGGTAAACGCGATTTTATCACTGTAAATATTACTAATGAAAATACTCAAGTCCAAATTCTCACACCTGGTATGACTGGAGACAAAGTTATCGCCTCTGCTCACTCTAGATATCTGCTTGAGAAAGGATGGAAAGGTTCTAGAAAAAGTGTACCTGCTGCATATCTTACAGGCTACTTGGCAGGTAAGAAAGCACTGGGTAAAGGTGCAAAAGATGCAATCTTGTATACTGGAACTAGAAGATTTACTCAAAGAATGTCTGCAGCCCTCAAAGGAGTAATTGATGCTGGACTTACAGTACCTGCTGATCCGGAAACATTCCCAACTCAGGAAAGAATCAACGGTGATCACTTGACAGTAAAAAATGAAGTTTCAAAAATAAAATCTGCAATTGATAGTGAGGTCAAATAGAAATGAGTCAAACAGCACAATCAAAACCAGCAGATGCAAAACCAGGACAATCTAGACCAGGTCAAGGCGGACAAAGAGGAAGAGGTCCACCAGTATATGGAAGAGGTCCACCAGGTGAAGCTAAAGGCGGAGACCGTCCAAGAAGACCAAGAAGAGAACCAGAAGAAGAAGTTTGGGTTCCAAAAACTATTTTGGGACAAAAAGTTTTCTCTGGAGAAATTACATCATTAGAAGAGATTATCGAATCAGGATTAAGAATTCAGGAATCTGGAATTATCAAGAAACTATTACCTGACTTGAAAAGTGAAGTTGTCGATGTTGGTATCATTCAAAAAATGACTTCAAACGGACAATCAACTAGATTCAAAGCAATTGTTGCAGCAGGAAATGAAAACGGATACTTGGGTATCGGTCAAGGTAAATCAAAACAAATGAGAATTGCAATTGAGAAAGCAACCAGTCAAGCTTTCCTTAACGTACAACCAATCAAAATGGGATGTGGTAGTTGGGAATGTAGATGTGATCAAAAACATTCTGTTCCTTTCAAAGTAAAGGGAAAAGGTGGCAGTGTTACAATTGAAATTATTCCTGCACCTCGTGGATTAGGTCTTGTAGCAGGCGGTAAAATTAAACGATTATTGGAATTAGCAGGTCTTAAAGACGCATGGACTACAGCAAAAGGTTCTACTCCTACTATGAATTCGACTTCAAAAGCAGTATTGGATTGTCTTAGATTGACATTCAGTCAGGGTTGATAAAAATGGCAAATGCATATCTCGTTGTTAGAATCAAAGGTCAAGCAGATTGTCCTTACTGGGCAACAACTACAATGACTTTATTAAAATTAGATAAAAAATATCGTGCAACAATTCTTCCTGCCAAAGACAATACTTTGGGAATGCTAAAAAAAGTACAACACTATGTAGCATGGGTTGAAATTGATGCTTCTTTGGCAACAGAACTGGTTGACAAGAAAGCAAGAAAAGGCGGTTATCAAAAAATTACTCCTGAAGATCTTAAAGAACTTGGATTTGCAAGTTCTGAAGAATTGGGAGCAGCATTGGCTGATGGAAAAGCTACACTATCAAAATTAAAACCACTAAAACCATGGTTCGCTTTAGCACCACCGGTACACGGATTCAAGAGAAGTACCAAGAAACTTTATGGACAAAAAGGAATACTTGGAGCAAACAAAGAACTTGACAGTGTTGTAAGGAGAATGATTTAACATGGCATCTAGATTACGAAAAACAAGACGACTTAGAGGCGGACGACACATGGGATGGGGACAAGTAGGTCAACACCGTGCAAGTGGTCACAAAGGTGGTCTTGGAGTTACTGGTATGAAAAAACATCATAGAAGTACTATGATTAAAGAAGAACCAGATCATTACAACCACACTCTACCTAAAACACCTCACCCAAATATTATAAAAAAATGGACTAGCCTTAGAGACCTAGATGACTTGTTCAAAAAGTTCGGTAAAGAAGAAGGAGGCAAAAAAATCGTAGACCTTGTAAGTGCAGGATATGATAAACTCCTTGGAGGCGGAAAAATCAATAATGCCTATTCCGTCAAAGTTAAACAATTTACAGCATCTGCCGAAGAGAAACTAAAAGCTGTTGGGGGAGAAGTGTTAACGAATAATGGCTGAGGGTACACTTACCGCAACAATTCGAAAAGTAGTTTTCAAAGCAGAACCATACTTACCACAAGTTCCAAAACCTAAAAAGAAAATCCCACTACAAGTTAGATTACTTTGGTGTGGAATTGCATTACTTATCTACATGATAATGGGACAAACCCCGTTATTTGGAGCAACAGCACCACAGTTTGATTTTCTAGCATTTGCTAGAGTAATTTTCGCATCCCAACAAGGTACTCTTGTAGAATTAGGGATTGGGCCGATAGTTACAGCTGGACTCTTAATGCAATTATTGAGAGGTTCAGACATTCTAAAATTTGATTTCAAAAAGCCTGAAGAAAGAGGAATCTTTCAGACAGCTACTAAACTTGTAACCTATGTTGTAATCGTAGCAGAATCCATTGTATATGCTGCAGCAGTTTATGGACCTGGTATTACAGAACCATACGTACTGTATGTCTTGATAGGGCAGTTGATGGCAGCGTCTATCATTATCATGTTCTTAGACGAATTGATTCAGAAAGGTTGGGGTCTTGGCAGTGGAATCAGTTTATTCATTATGGCAGGTGTAGCTCAACAAATTCTTTGGAGTATGTTCAGTCCGCTACCTGCAGGAGATGGCGGAATGATTGGTATCATTCCATATATCGCACAATCTCTAACTGGCGGTGGAGATATCACTAATGTTCTATTCCGTTCTAATCAATTACCGAGTATCTTTGGACTGTTCCTTACTGCAGGAATCTTACTAATTCTTGTATTTACACAAGGCATCAAAATTGAAATTCCAATTGTTTCTACAAAGTATAGAGGATTTTCAGCAGTCTATCCAATCAAATTGATGTATGTCTCAAACATTCCTGTAATTTTGGCTTCTGCTCTGACGGCAAATGCTGTTTTCATATTCCAGATGCTGTGGGCAAACATGAACCCGCGTAACAATAATTTCTTTATGAACTTTGTAGCACAATTTGATCCTACTAGTCCGAACACTCCAGTAGGGGGTATCATCTACTACATCACTCCTCCAAGAGGTTTAGATGTTGCAGCATTGGATCCAATGCGCGCAGTAGGATACATTCTGTTCATGATTGGAATTGTAATTGTATTTGGAAGACTATGGGTTGAGCTTGGCGGTTTATCTCCAAAGAGTGCAGCTCAGAACTTACTTGATGCAGACGTACAAATTCCTGGATTTAGAAGATCAAATGCACCAGTTGAAGCAATGCTAAACAAATACATCCCTTCAGTAACTATTATCGGTTCTGCAATTTTGGGTGGATTGGCCGGAGTGTCAGATGTCCTTGGCGTCTTTGGCTCTGGAATCGGAATTTTACTTATGGTAGATATTCTCATCAACTATTACACACAATTAGTTAGAGAACAAGTCGAAGTTGTAATGCCGCGTTTGGGTGCTTTGCTTGGTAGAAAATAAAAAAGTCGTAATGGTAGGAATACCAGGTGTTGGAAAAACTACCTTGCTAACCAAAATGGAAAAAATTATAAAAAATCATAAAAAAAGTGTCTGTGTTTTGAGTTTTGGAACTTTGATGTTTGATATTGCAAAAGAAAATGGTCTTAAAGACAGAGACGGATTGCGAAAACTACCTGTCGCTGAACAACAAAAATTGCAAAAAATTGCAGCCGAAAAAATTGCTCAACATGATGAAGATGTCGTAATTATCGATACTCATGCATTCATTAGTTCTGAAGAAGGATACTATCCTGGCTTGCCAGAACATGTTCTTAAAATTATTCAACCCACAAACTTTGTATCAGTTTCTGCAAAGCCTGAAGAAATCTATAATAGACGAATGTCTGATGACACTCGAAATCGGGATAAAATCACTATTGCTAACATTAAGAAAGAATTAGACGCTCAATCAGGAATAATTGCATCCTGTATGGTCATTTCTGGCTCTCCAGTCAAATATATCCTCAATCGTGAGGGAAAGGTTGATGAAGCAGCAGACAAGATCATTAATGCAATAGGATTATAAAAAATGGATTTCAATTTTATTCTACTCTTTATAGACTCAGCATTTCTCCAACTAGATTTCCATTCTATTCCGCTCTTTATCGATGCAGCATTTCTCCAACTGCCTGATTTCTTAGGCGGTGATGGAAAACAAGTTTTGGGAAGCGATGACCCAATCGTTGGTAGGGGAATGGATGCTTCTATGGCATTAATTATTGCAATGTTTGCAGTAACTGGATTTGGTATTCTGCTAAATCTGTTCAACTCTGGTGTAAGAAAGAAGATGATAGACCAAGTGAAACTAAAAAGAATTATGAAAGAAACTCGTGGTTGGCAAAAAGAAAGAATGGCTGCAATGAGAGCTAAAGATCAAGCAAAGATTGCTGAACTAGGAAAAAAATCATCTTACATGAACAAAATGTCAATGGAGATGATGCAGATGAACATGCGTCCTATGATGATTACTTTTGTCCCTTTAATTTTGATATTTTATCTTGTGTTACCTGTATTGTTTCCTTACACTGTAGCTATATCTCCAATATCACTAAATGTAATTCCTGGCGATATGTTCCAATTGACATGCACTGCAGAACAAGCATTAGACTCTGGACATGTTTGCTTTGGAAAAGAAAATGCATTGTATCTATGGGCCTGGTATTTCCTTTCATCAATTGCATTTAGTGGCATGATCATGCGACTAACAAAAACATCGATGGATCTCAGTTGACCAAATCTATTGTAATTTCTGGTCCTCCTGCAGTGGGAAAAACAACTGTCGCTAAAGGATTAGCTGAAGAATTTCAATTACAATATCTTAGTGGAGGCGATGTGCTAAAGGAGATGGCAAATGAACATGGATTTAATTCTGAAGGTGATGATTGGTGGGATACTGAAGAAGGAATGAAATTTCTAAATCAACGCGAACAAAATTCTGAATTTGATAAAAAGTTAGATGAAAAGTTAATTGGTCTTTTTGACAAGGGTGGAATGGTGATTACCAGCTATACGTTACCTTGGTTAATCAAAGATGGAATTAGAATTTGGTTGGAAGGTTCTCATGAAAGCAGTACAAAAAGAATGCAATCTAGGGACAGTATGAGCCCTGAGGATGCCTATGAAATCACTAAAGCAAGATTTGACAAGAATAAAGCATTGTACAAAAAACTATATAATTTTGATTTTGGTGAGGATAAATCTGTGTTTGATTTGATAATTAATACCGATAATTTAACAGCCCAACAAGTAATTGATGTTACAAAAGAAACAGTGAGGAAATTGATATGACTCTAAAACAATTAGAAAATCTCGTAGAAATTGATCAAGACATTACAGATGATGCTTATGGCACATATTATGATAAAAGAACGATTGAACAATTACTAAATTATGGAATCATCCTTTTAGACAAACCACCTGGTCCTACAAGTCATGAAACTGTAGCTTGGACCAAACGTTTACTGAAACTTCCTAAAATTGGTCACAGTGGTACATTAGATCCTCAAGTTTCTGGAGTCTTGCCTCTGGGTTTGGGTGAGGCAACTAAAGCATTGGGTGTTTTGCTTTATGGTCCAAAAGAATATCATGCATTAGGACGTATACACTCTCTTCCATCTAAAGAAAAATTAAAAGAAGTTGTAGAAATGTTTCAAGGTGAAATTTTTCAAAAACCTCCTCAACGTTCAGCTGTTCTTAGACAAACTAGAACAAGAACAATATACGAATTTGAAGTGCTAGAACAAAAAGAAAGATTACTCTTAACAAGAATTCTATGCGAAGCTGGAACTTACATTCGTAAACTCTACTATGATATTGGAGAAGTACTTGGACCTGGCGCTACAATGGTTGAACTTCGAAGAAGTAGAGTTGATCAATTCTCTGAAAAGGATGGTCTAGTTACATTACATGAACTTGCTGATGCCTTTGCATTCTGGGAGGAGAAAAAAGATGATAGTAAATTGATAAAAATGATAAAACCTGTTGAATTGGCATTAAGTGAATTAAAGTCAGTAGTTATCCGAGATTCTGCAGTAGATGCAATGTGTCATGGAGCACAACTTGCAATTCCTGGCATTTTACAAATCTCTCAAAATTTGAAGAAAGGTGATATTGTTGGAGTTTATACGCAAAAAGGCGAGGCAGTTGCATTGGCTGAATCCACAATGTCTGAAGAAGAAATCAAAGATGCAACCAAGGGATATGCATTTGAAACAAAGAGAATCATTATGGCTCCTAACACATATCCAAAAAAATGGAGAACAAAACCAACTCCTCCAAAGGATTAAAAAATAAAGAAATTATTTTAAAAGAATTGTTAGCAAAAAGCCTTGTACTTTTTATTGGAATCGGTGTGATTGCCGGTCTTGCGTTTGGTGTCTATCTAATTGATGTCAAAAGTACTAGTCAACTAGTTTTTGTTGAAGGTCCATCAGTTTCAATTGTTACTGAAAAATCTGATTTTAAAAAAGGTGAGGCGATAAAAATTCGAATTGTTAATTCTGGCACTGTTCCTCTAACTTTTCATGATTCTTCTTACGGGTTGAAAATTACTGGATTATCTGGAATACTGATGTATGCACCTGTATCTGCACAAGTAATATCTAATTTAGATCCTGGCGATGACATTGAATTTTCTTGGGACCAA
>JACNFR010000066.1 GCA_014384555.1 Candidatus Nitrosopumilus sp.
AAGAGAATATTATCAAAAATTAGGGTATTCGTTATATGGGCCATACATGTCCAAATTATTGAACTAGTGAAAAGAAATGGTAGAACAAGAAATTATCGGTAAAGGAACTTGGATTGATAAATTAGCATCAGAATTACTTGAACGTGAAAAAGAACTTGGAAGAAATACAGATCTTCTAAGAGTAGAGAGCGGTCTTGGCGCATCTGGAATTCCACATATTGGAAGTCTAGGGGATGCAGTCAGAGCATATGGTGTTAAACTAGCCTTGGAGAACTTGGGATACAAATCAGAATTAATTGCATATTCAGATGACCTTGACGGATTAAGAAAAATTCCAGAAGGAATGCAAGAGTTTGGGTTAGAAGAACACATTGCAAAACCAGTATCACTTATTCCAGATCCTTATGGTTGTCACGACTCTTACGGAATGCATATGAGCAGTATTTTGCTAGAAGGATTAGATAAAGTAGGAATAAAATATGAATTTAGAAGAGCAGTTGACACTTACAAACAAGGATTGCTAAAAGACCAAATCCATACAATATTACAAAACAGTGCAAAGATTGGAGATAAAATTACAGATCTAGTAGGACAAGAAAAATATCAAAAATACCTTCCATATTTCCCAGTTTGTGCAAATTGTAATCGCCTCTATACAGCAGAAGCTACAGAATACATTGCAGATGAAAGGAAAGTAAAGTACAGTTGTCATGATACTGAAATTGGCTCTAAAATGGTCAAAGGGTGCGGTCATGTAGGAGAGGCAGATATCGGAAAAGATCTTGGAAAATTAGCATGGAAAGTAGAATTTGCAGCCAGATGGACAGCATTTGACATTAGATTTGAAGCATATGGAAAAGACATCATGGATTCAGTCAAAGTAAATGACTGGGTATCTGATGAGATTTTAGGATTCCCACATCCTCATCACGTAAAATATGAAATGTTTCTAGACAAGGGAGGAAAAAAGATTTCAAAATCTCTTGGAAATGTTATCACTGCACAAAAATGGTTAGAGTTTGGGACTCCAAAATCAATTCTGTTATTATTATACAAAAGAATTACAGGGGCTAGAGAATTAGGATTTGACGATATTCCATCACTGATGGCAGAATATAACGAGCTTGAGGACATTTACTTTGGACGAATCAAAGTAGACAACCAAGCAAAACTAACAAAATCAAAAGGGCTTTACGAATATGTGAATCTCTTAAATCCCCCAAAACAATCAAGCACACACGTAAACTTTAGACTTGCAATTGAATTAGCAAAAATCTTCAAAGAAAATAGAGGAGAAAGAGTAATGAAAAAACTGTTAGACTATGGCGTAATTAAAAATCCTGAACCAGAAATAGAAAAACTCATTGAACTTGCAGGAAACTATTCAGATGAATTTGATGAGCAAGAGAAAACAGAAATTGATTTAGGAGATACTGAAAAAAAGGCATTGAAATTACTAGTTGACGAATTGGGAGGCGAGAAAGAACTAGAAGACATTCAAAATACAATATATCAAATTGCAAAATCAAACGACATACAGCCAAAAGATTTCTTTAAAATATTATATCAAATAATACTTGGAACTTCAAGAGGACCCAAGATAGGGCCGTTCATTTCAGACATTGGAAGAAAACAAGTAGCAAAAACACTTTCAGAGTACACATAATCATGGTCCACGGAGAACATAACAAATCCAAAAACAGTGGGGGATTTGCATTAATCATTTTAGGGGCATTGTTGTTATTTCTCGCCCCACAAGAAAGCACAATTGAAGCAGGATTTGGCACGATTGCATGGATTGCAGGACTTGTGATTGGAGGTATCGGGTTTTATCTGAAATTCTTCAGATGGAAAATCAAACAAGGATAAGAAAGGTTCATCTTTTGGAGAAAGCGAGATAGAGATATGGGATTTTTTGGTAAAAAGAAAACAGAGGAGCCAATAGAGAATAACGAAGAAATGATTCTAAAAACGGAACTTGAATCAGAAGTAGAAAAGATTCAAAAAGAATTCAGAGTAAAAGAGGCAGAATTAGAAGACCTTACACAAAAGATCACTACTGTAAAAGAAGAATACAGTTCAACGATAAGCAGTCTAATGATTGTGAAAAAAGAGCTTAATCAAAAAAAGATGGAATTAGACATCATTCAACGAGAGTATAGAGAAACCAGAGAAAGAAGTAAAAAATCAGAATTAATTAAAGGTGAAGAATCAATAAATAAATTCAAAAAAACAGAAGGAGAGTATTCAAAAATTAAAGACGAAGTAGATGAATTTACAAAAAAACATGATGAAATTAAAGAGCAAATTGCACAAGAACAAGCAACACTACACAATATCAAAAAACAGCAAGTTGAAGTTGAAAAAGAACTAGAAGAGGCAAACTCCAGACTATACAATGCAAAAGATGAATTAGACAAAAAAGACACATTTGAAGATACAAGTATTCTAACACATTCTGAGAAAGAATTTATTGGAATCAATAGTACAAATCAAAAAAGTTCCGCAGGAGTAATTGAAGCTGCAAGCGTAGTAGTAGGCTCGCTAAAATCAAAACTCAATACAACACAAAAGGAACTAGATGCAATTCAAACACTTTTAGAAAAAGAAAGAGAAGAGCACGAGAATACAAGAAAAGAGTTGGAAGAATTAAAACAAAAAACTAAATCATTAGATTAATCATAAATTTGCAAAATGTTTTTGCCATTTTGATTTAATCTCATCTTCTGAAATTCCCAGATCATATAATGGAGAAGTTACATCAGAAATATTTGAAACATCAACTAGAACAATAGAGTTTATTGGACTTTTAATTCCGTTGTCACGATAATAGTTTAAAATTTCTTGATATAGTAATTCATCTTCAATAATTTTAGCTGTTCCTTGAAACAAGTATCCCTTACGAATGAGAGGATCAATGACATTAATTTCCACACTAGGATTATCTTTTAGATTTTTCATAGTATCGGGAGAACGAATATCTGCAAAAGCCAAAGTTTGAGAATCCCATCCAATTATGGTCCCCTTTGGAGAAATGTTGGGCTTGCCATCAGAGGCAACAGTTGCAACATATCCAAGCTTTTGTAAATTTAAAAAATCCTTTATTTCAGAAGTAATCACAAATATTATTTCAAAATAACGCGTATTTAGTTTTCACAATTATCGCATGAATTCAGCCATCTCTATTGAGAAGAAGAAAAATGCAATCCCACCGCCAATTATTGCAATCCAGGCAGCAATCTGTTTAATCTTAGACATTTAAGAAGAATTTTTCAAACTCATTATTGAATCTAATTGCTTGTCTCAGACAATTATAATTAGACAGATGAACTGAAAACAATGTGGCAAACATCAAAGATATTGGGAAATTATTTTTATTCATAGTTACAGGATTAGTAGCCATAATTGTGGGTTCATTCATGGTTAGAGGTACAATGCACATGTGGGACAAACCAAGAGACAGCAAAAAAGACAAAAAGGACTAAAGCAAGTTCAGACAAAGAAAATTTGAATTGCTACAAGACGCTACAATCAGAAAATCACTTGATCAATACATCCAGAGAAGAATTCAAGAAATACCAACTGAAATAAAACAAACATTTCCAGCAATCAAACAAATTTGGAAATGTGAGAATGAGGTAGATTTTCTATACGGATACTATGTAGGGAAAATTGAAGAGGGTTCATTGCATTATTTGCTTAAAGCAACTCGTGCATCAGCTGGAGGATATGTAGATACTTTTGAAATTAGAGGAATAATTGAAACGCACAAGAAAAATTTGCAAGATACAATAAAATCTGCAATTAATTAGTGAAGTAGAAATAGAACCTCAATTCAGTAGAGATATGGTAGGCCCAAAAGATGGTGGATTTGGATTTGATCAATCAAAAAAATATACCAGCGTAGAAAACATCGATGAGATTTGCGTTCAATGTCAAGCAGGACAGCATAAAAAATGTCTAAAGAAATCAAAAGAACAAGAAGTTTGTGAATGCGAGCATTGTATGATTTACGGTTAAAATCTAAAGACCAGATAATTCAGTTTCAAGTTCCTGAATCTCTTTTTGATATGAATCAGAAACACTTTGTGCAAATTCTTTGTGTGCAGATATAATTGAAGATAATGCTTCTTTGTATTCAGGAGTGCCTTTCTTCAAAACATCACAAGATTCCAAGGACGTGATGTGACCAGTGACAGTTGCTATAGAGCCCTTTTGATGGAATTTTACAATTCCTCCAAATGCTTCAATTAGCATGAATCCAGATTCTGCCTTACACTTGTAGGTAACTCTACCAGTTTCGGTATTGAATAGTTGAGTAATACCACCTGGCTTTCTAGTTACGGTAACTGTCATGGTATGAATGAAAATAATGCAGTATTAATTATTTTAGAAAAATAGTGTCTATGCTGCAGGTTCAGGTGCTGCTGCATCTGCTGCAAGAATCTTGTCAATTTCATGTATTGCAAGTTTATCTCGTCCTAACAAATCAAACTTTTGTAAGATTGTTTCAAACTTTGTTTCTTCTTGAACTTGCTCGTTGACAAACCATTCTAGAAATGCATATGTTGAATGATCTTTTTCTTTTTGTGTAATCTCTACCATTTTGTGAATTGCTTTTGTAACGGTCTGCTCATTTTTCAATGCAGTTTTGATTAATCCTTCAAGAGATTTGTAAGAACTTAGGGGTGCTTTTGTTGCAGGTATACTTGCAGTTGCCCCCATATCGTTTAGATAATGTACAATTTTCAGCATGTGTGTTCTCTCCTCATCTGATTGTGCATAGAAATAATCTGCAGCTCCTTGATATCCAATAACTTCACACCAGGATGCCATTGCTAAGTAACTGTTTGATGCAGAGGCTTCAAGTGTAACTTGATCATTTAGGGCTTTTTTCATTTTAGGAGAGATTTTCATGATTAACAATGATATTTCATGTGTTTGTATTAAAAAAACTTGCTAAAACTAGGGAGTTTCAAGATTAACCCCAGTACAAGTAAAACTTGCTCTGTCACGGATTTCAGAATCTTGTGCTCCAGAGAATTGATAGATAAAGACAGTATCCTGAAGATATGTTCCATAACTGACAATATCACATGTTGTAAAAGCCCAAGTCTGAATTACAGAACCAGTTCCATCTAAAACATCAACATCTACATCAAATTCATTAAGTAAATCGCCTCTATTCATCCAATCAGCAACAAAGTCATAGAACGGAGCTTTGTCTACACTCGGCACTGATTCTAAGAAAAATGATGGGGGATCACGAAAGTCATACATTCGTCCACGTGGATCATCGGCATCACCTGCAGTTGATGAAGTTAATTCAAATTTTTCAAAGAAATGAACGGGTAAGGGTTTAATGATATTTGAAATTGTAACTCTAAATGATTGTGCACGTTCTTCATCAGAATACATTGTTTGAGTTGCAGTTACTTCAGTGATTGGAGTTGGCAAATCAATTATTCCATTTTGAATCAAATATTCTAATGATGTGATATAATCAGCTTCGCTAATGTTTCCTTCAGACCACCACTTTGCATTGTTTTTCACCCAATCAGGAATTGAAGAGGCTTCAGCAAAAACTGTAAATGACAATCCAAAACCAGCAATCAAAACCATTCCAAAGATCATAGTTATTTTCATTAGATGGATTCTCCCCCATTCTCCTTAATTTCTTTAACGGCTTCTTGAATATCTATAATCCCATCTAAAAGCCAGTAAAGATTATCCATAATTATAGTAAAAATTTAGTTATTAAAAAGAAAGCGGCAAATCCACTTAGGAAAATGATTCCGGCAAAACTCAAAATTTTCAACAACACAGATGGCTGATGTTCTTTGTCTAAAAATTTCCCAGTAACTAGTCTAAAATTGAAAATTGCAATAACAGGTGCTATTACAAACGACATAACAGTTGCAAAGTCAACTAGTTCCTTGAGATTATTTCCAAACTGAAATATCACAACTAGAGAACCTGCAGATATTAAAATCAAGAAAAGAACATAAAATGTACGAAATTTTGTGCGTATTTTCTCCTCTTTTTTAGTAAAAATCAACTCTACTGTTCTTTGTAAAGAACGAGAATATCCATCAAAGACTGCAATGATTGTTCCAAACATCACAGTAAATGCAGATGCTGCAATTATGATATAACTCCAATTACCAATTGTTTCAGTGTATAATGTTACTATTTTATGTGCAAAAAGAGAATTGTTGTTTGGCAATTCTTCTCCAGAGCCATAAAAGATGAAAGAACCAAGTACGACAAACATTACAGCAAGAATTCCAGTGATCAGATAAGCTAGCCTGAATTCAAAGAGAGTTTCTTTTAGTTTTGGTTTATAGTTTGTCTGCTTCATTCTCTCCAATGTCCATAAACTATTCCAGCTTGATAGGTCAATTGCAGTAGGCATCCATCCCATTAGTGCAAGCAAGAAAAAGATTCCAGTAACATTCCAAAGTTCTTTTGTAATAAATTCATCTACAGGCTCTATTGGACCATTATACAATGCAAACAAAAATGCAGAAACTGTAGAGATTAGTAAGACAATTGCAATTATTTTAATCAGACTATCAAGTACATTGTATTTTCCAATTGCCAGTATTCCAACACATATTGCAAACAAAATAACTACAGTCCATTCCCCAAGAAAATCAATTCCAAAAAGATTCTCAAAAAATCCTGCAGTAACAAACCCCACAGCACCAGTGACAAAAAACATAGAAGATACTGTCAATAAAAAGTACAACCACAGTGCAGGCTTGCCGAGTTTCTTGTAACCATCAATAATACTTGTTTGAGTAGAGTTTGCATAGCGAGAACCGTACTCAAAGAAAGGGTATTTCAACAAAGTTACCAATATTACAAATCCCAAAATCATCAAGCCAAAATCGGCTCCTGCCCTAGTTGATTGTACTAGGTGAGACACACCTATTGCAGTACAGGCAAATAATATTCCAGGTCCCGCAGTTTTGGAGAATTTAGAAAATCTTTGACTCAGTTTAATCAAATATCATGTAAAATTGTAGAATATAATCTAAAATTAATCAAACACGGTAAAAAATATGATTGTAAAGATTGAACGTGATAGTTTTGCCAATAGGGCAGTTTAGTCAACTAGAGGGCATTAACATTCCAAGAACCATCAACCCAAACACCAATTACTTTGGCATTCAAATTCCAAGAAGAAATCACATCAACTGCATTTTTAATTTGGGCAACATGTTCTTCATCAGACACAGGATTTGCAGCACAATCATAGTGGCCAGATACCACAACCAAATCAGATTTGTGAGCATTGATAGAAATTCCAACTTTGGTTTTGAGGGATTCAATCACATTTGCAATATTTTTATCCACACCAGGTTCAGTTATTGTATCCACATAATCTGCAGAATAATTTTCTTTTATCCACTTGTTTATCGGAATTTGAATTCGTCCATCCATGCAAGACACAGATGTTGCAAATTTTCCTTCACCCATGTTAGAATGAAAACATTCTACCTTAAAAATTATTTTCTATACAAAAAGCATTCAGAAGTATGATCATTTACCATCCCTATTGCCTGCATCAGAGCATAGCAGATTGTAGGCCCCACGAAATTAAAACCTCGTTTTTTAAGATCATTACTTAGTTTTTCTGAAATATCAGTTATTGCAGGTAATTCAGAATGTTTTTTGAATCTGTTTTTGATTGGTTTGTAATTGACAAATCCCCAGATATACTTGTCAAAAGATCCAAACTCCTCCTGAACTTTTAAGAATAATTTTGCATTATTTATTGCAGAATTAATTTTTAGTTTATTGCGAATTATAGATT
>JACNFR010000056.1:0-11333 GCA_014384555.1 Candidatus Nitrosopumilus sp.
CTTTTCTTACCATATTGATTCTAAGACCTGTAGAACTAGCAATTTCTTCATCAGTAGCATCTTCGGCTTTTAGAAGAGATCTTGCGACTTTGAGATATTCATCTCCTCCAATCATTGAAGCAATTCTAACAAAAGGATCTTCGTATTTGTCTACCAACTCTAATGACTCCTGATTTTCTACTATTAATCCCTTGTTTCTTTTACCTGCACGTTTTTACCGTGTTTGGTAGGTATGATCTTTCTTTTTGCATTTGGAAATTCTTTTTCAAATTGTTTGCCATTTTGAATACGATCTAAAAGAATTGCCAAAGCACTAATCTCTGAATGAGGTTGACTGCCGACTCCAACATTATAATCTGCTAATTCATAAATCTCTCTTGGAACTTTTTCAGCTCCTACAACAATTAACAAATTTTCTTCTTCTTGAATTTTTTCTTGAGCATCATTGATACTTTCACCATACATAGAAAGATGAACAATTTTGAATCCTTCATCTTTTTTCTTTTTCACAATCGTTTTCCATTTTTCAATAAACTCCACCTCAAAATTACCTCCCCATGTATTGTTGATCTTTCCTATGGTATCTTTGATTTCTGGATTTACTTCAGTCATGTAAATTCTTTCTGCACCAAATCCTCTGGAAACAAGTGCAACATGTGTTGTTACTCTGTCATCTCTTACTAGACGTTGTCCAATTCTAACTACTTCAATTACCAAATGTTTTCTCAGCTCCTTCCCATGCATTCTTTTTTGGTTTATGGAAATTCTGACTTTCTATAATTTCTTTAACTAATTTTTTTAATTCTGTAATATTTTTTCCAGTTTTTGCTGAAACTGAAATTAATTTTTTATTTTCAGACAAATTAAGCAACCCAATTTTTCGTTCAATCTCTTCATCTTTTAATAAATCTGATTTATTTAGAGCAAAAACTACCTTGTCTTGTTCTACTCCTAACTCACTTAAAGTTCTCATACAACTAGAAAATTTTTTTCTTAATTCAGTTACTGAATCATTAATGTCAATTACCAAAACAATCACATCAGTATATGCCAATTCTTCTAGTGTTGATTTGAATGCATCAATCATGTAAGCTGGTAATTTACTGATAAAACCAACTGTATCTGCAATTAAAAATGGCTCTTGATCTATCGTTAATCTCCTTGTAGTTGTGGTAAGAGTTGTAAAAAGTTCTTTACTCTGAGTTCTTGTTTCGCCTGTTGTTTTGTTAAACAATGTGGTTTTTCCAGCAGATGTATATCCTGCAAGTGATATTGTTTTGAATCCCATTCTCTTTCTTCCTTGTCTGTGAAGCTCTCTTTGTTTTCCAGCTTTTTCAAGTTTGGATCTTATTGTTTGCATTCTATGTTTGATATCATTATAATACACATCTACTTCGAATTTTCCTATTCCCATAAAACCAGGCTGTTCACCCATGTTGGCAAGTCTAACTTTTTCTTTAGCTCTTGCCATTTCATATCTCAACTGTGCTAATTTTACTTGCAATTTTGATTCTGCACTTGATGCTCTACTTTCAAAAATTTCAAGAATTAGTGCTTCTCTATCTAAAACTTCTCTGTGCAATACTGTTGCAAGATTATAGTTTTGACTGGGTTTTAGAATTTCATCAAAAACTATTACATCTGGTCTTAATTTTTCTGATATTTCTTCTAATTGTTCTAGCACTCCGCCACTAATACCATATTTTGGTTTCTGGAGAAAATTCTGTCTGATTACGTGTACTACTTCATATCCTGCAGCATCACATAGTCCTTTGGCCTCATTAATAGAATCTTCTTGATCATAAGTGATTAAAATTGCAGAATTCATTCTAATTCGTTTTTTTAATTAAATGTAACATAATTGTATTGGACATATTATTGATAATTAATCTGATTTTTTTAGTGTTTTTTCTATATTCATATTCAAAACTATTTCAGCTATATCACTAGCATATTCAGAAACTCTTCTAATGTTTTCAGTCATTCTTCTTACTCTGTAAATTTCTTCATCATCTTTTAATGATTTTGAAGCATCTCTTACTTTTTTCTCAAATTTTGCAATTTGATTGATTTCTGTAATGGTCTTTTCAGCCAGGTAGTAATCTTCTTTGAATAAAGCTAGGCATGAGTCATCTAAAACAGATAGACAATACTCATTCATTTCTTGCAATTTTTGCAAAATTTCTTTTTTTACAGGCTTTTTAAATTCAATTAGATCTTTTGCAATGAATGCTGCATGATCTCCTGTTCTCTCTATGTTTTTTACAATCAGTCTATACCCTAAACAATTTCTAGCATTTCTAAAACCCATCTCTTTTAACATATGCTCATTTTGAATTGCAATCTTTAATTGTCGAATTATGTAAAATCCAAATCTATCTACTTCATCATCTGTATTGATTACTTCTTGAGCTAGTTCCAAATTATTTTCTTTTACGGCTAAAATTGCATCATTTGACATTGATTTTGCCAAGTGAATCATTCGTTTGAATGCCCCATCTACTGATAATTCTAATAAATTAACCAGAACTTGTATTGTAATTCCACCTGTAGAGTCTGCAATTATTTCAGAACCCATCAACATCCGTTTTACAGCTTGTTTTACTGTGGTTCTTTGATGAGTACTTAATCTGCCGTTTTTTGGTTTTATCTTAATTGTCTTATACCCCAAAAAATACAATGAAATTAATTTTCTAACAATTGAAGATGCTTCTTCTCCCTCTCCAATTTCAATAACTGCGTCTTCTTTTTTCTGAGTTCTGGACTCAATGTTTGGTGGAGAAAGCTCTAATGTTGATGAGCCTTTTCGGACCATTCTAATTTGATCTCCTTGTTTAAGTCCTAATTCCATAATCCACTGTTTTGGTAATGAAACTATGTATGATGACTTTCCAGTAAACTGAATTTTTCTAGTTTCCCCATCTCCTTCCATTTCTAAAGGAAAAATTCAATTCTATATAGATTGATCTCTATAATATAGACTAACATTGAACTAATATTTAGAAAAGATTCTATTCTGTATTATGAACCATATTATGAAACTTCAACATTCTCTTGATGCTTTATTTGGAAATGGCACATCGAAATTGTTGCCTAAAGATGTTGAAATGACTTTTTCTCGAAAAACTGGAAGAATTAGAACAGTTTCACATAAGGGAAAATTATTTTGTACTTTGAGAATTGATGGAAGTTTGGCAATAAGCACTCATTTTGCTCAAATATTATTGAAAAATAAAAAATTCAAAGAAAATTGTGTTGAGATAAATACAGATGCTGCTCCATTTGTAGAACAGGGCAGATCAGTTTTTTGCAAACATGTAATTTCGTGTGGAAAAAATGTACGTATTTCTGCAGATACTCCTGTATTATTCAAAAACCAAGTTATTGCTGTTGGAAGGGCAATTTTATCATCTGAGATGATTTCTGATTTTAAAAGAGGCGTGGCTATCAAGGTCAGAGATAGTTTAAAAAGTCGTAATGAGGAAATAAAATCATGATGCGAGGAGGAGGAAACCGTGAAATGCGAAGAATGATGGATAAGATGGGTCTAGATATGAATGAATTATCCAACGTTCAAGAAGTAATAATTAAAACCGATAAAAAAGAAATTATTATTTCAAAACCATCTGTTACTGAAATGAAAGCAAAAGACAATTCTATTTTTACAGTAACTGCAGATAGTTATGAAGAAAGAGAATTAGAGGTTCCAATTTTCTCAGACGAGGATATCCAATTAGTTAGTCAGCAAGCTGGCGTTGATGAAGAAAAGGCAAAAAGTGCTTTAGAAGAAGCAGAAGGCGATTTGGCAAGAGCTATTTTGCTCTTAACTACTGGATGATATCTCTAGTTTTTTAAAAATTTCTTGATATTTATTGAACTCATCAAGTTCCTCTAATTTCATGATCAGCAAAAGATTAACTGTCTCATCTATCAACTTGGCAAGTCGCCTTTGGGACTTTTTGTAGCCCTCATCTTTCTTATTTTCCCATTCCTCTAAATTGACCTTAAAATAATCAATACGACCAAGTTTGTAGTCAATTTCACCTATCAAAATTTTAATTGATTCTGATTTCAATACTTGTTTTCTGAAATAATTGTGAACTTAAGCATATTGTAAAAAATCATAATTTTGTACCTAAATGCCATGATTTAGGCATAGATCACGCCTATCAAATGAATGATTTAAGTAATGGAATCATTAGATTTGGAGTATAATGAGTAGTTTGGCTGAATCAAAAGTTACTGGGATTATAAAATCTCTAAATGCTTTGGAAGATGATCTAGATTCCCTAAATAGCAAGGTTGGGGATATGAAAAAACAACTCACTATGAAAGCTCAATCTGAAATTGATAGTTTATTAGAAAAAACTAGAGAAATGGCCACTAAAGAAGCTGAAGTAATAATTAATGCATCAAAAGAAAAGGCAACTGCAGAATCTGCAAAAATTGCCCAAGAAGGGGATGTAAAATTATCTGAAATACAGTCCAATATTGATGCTAATTTTGATGAAGCAGTCAAACATGTGGTGTCAACTGTTTTGAAGGCATAAATCTAAATCTGATATTTCCTTTCCTTAAACATCGATCCCTTACAGAATTCTCGTATTGGTATTGCAACTACCTATGGTAAACCATACTATAGATTTTCTACTTATCTAAAATTTCTAAATTTACCTTTTGATTCAATTCTCCCAGAAGATATCCCAGAGTATTCTGGACATTTGATACTCACTACTCAAAAAGAGGCTCCTAAAAAATGCGAGAAAATTTTATTTCATGAGGATATTCTTGAATACCATCCTACAGTAATTAGAGGTTTGATGATGCAAAAACTGAATCTTCCTTTTGAAGAGGATGATCTAGTTTTAGGAGTTGATCCAGGACAAAGAATGGGTTTGTCTATTTTTTACTATGGAATAGAAATAGAAAGTTCGGTACATACTTCCATTGAGGGATTAGTTTTTCACATCATTGTAATTTTAGGTGGTCTTAGAGCAAAAAGAAAAATTCTAAAAATTGGAGATGGAAATATGAAAATCT
Organism: Candidatus Nitrosopumilus sp.; assembly: GCA_014384555.1. Lineage (GTDB taxonomy): Archaea > Thermoproteota > Nitrososphaeria > Nitrososphaerales > Nitrosopumilaceae > Nitrosopumilus. The sequence continues at coordinate 5,041 of JACNFR010000056.1, forward strand.
CAAAGCAAATTGTCAGAATGTTGAATCTCAAATTTTGTTCATCATTTCAATTAGAGTTTGTAGATGAAAGAAAAACTAGTTTAAAAATTAAGAATTTCAATCAGCGAGGAAAACGAGATATGCTTTCTGCAAAATATATTTCTCAACGAGAAGGATATAGATATTCTATTTTACCGCTGTCTATAACGGGATAACAGACATGTTCAAAAATTATGAATATTTTGCAATATCTCTTTTTTGATTTTAATTGATGATGAGTAAAGTATGATAATATTATAAATATTTCATATTTTAGATAAAAAAATGAATTTTTTTATCAAACAACTATATTGATACCTGCTATTTTTTCAAAAAATATTAATTTATTTTAAGCTATACATATTTATTGAAGATTTTGTGTTTTTATTTGAAAATTATAAAATTGATCGGTATAAAATACATAATATTTACAATATTTTTAGTTATTTTTTATAATTTTCATCGATCCATGCTTATATAGCTATGAATTCTATATGATAATACTAAGATGACTTGTAAAGGAATTTGTGTAAGATATAAGGCTCAGAAGCCTGTTGGCACTGGAAGATACGCTTCTGGACAACGTCGATGCCAAATTTGTGAAATTTTCATCAAATGGGAAGGACTATGGTGTCCATGTTGTGGATATAGATTAAGAACGAAACCACGTAATTTGAAATACAAAGCAAAATTGCGAGCTAGAGTTGAGGCTGATTCTATGGAAGCTGCAGCAGCTACTGAAATTGAATCAGAAGTTCAAGAAGTAACAGTAAAGGCAAAATCAAAATCTAAAGCCAAAACTGCTAAAGCAAAAACAACAAAAACTAAAACTAAAGAAAAAACTGCTTGCAAACATTGTGAAAAACTCTTTGTTTATCCAGATAAACACGAGAAGAATTGCAAGAAGAATCCTGAAGTTATAGCTTCTCAGACTAATGAATCAATAGCAATAAAAGCATAAGACTTGTTCATAGCTCGTTGACCTCTCCAAATGGTTTTTTCCATAAAACGGTAAATTTGGAGAGTCGAAGTTTTTCTTTACAGATTCAAAAATTTGAAAATGGCTATTTTGTTTCAGTGTCTGAGGGTACCAACAAACTGGGTTCTATGGTAGTATCATTAGCAACTGGACCTGCACCAATAACAACTACAATAATACCTTCTAGATCAGAAGCTCTTTTCCTAAAACTTATGGCTGAACGAATTAGTACTAGAATGAGGGGAATAGCATTAGTTTCCACTTTTATTCAAAAACCTTTAGAATCTAATACTGCAAAAGCCTTAATGTCTGAAATAATGGAGATGATTGAGAATGAGTGATTTAAGAAGTTACATTTCACAAATTAAAAAAATTAATGAACTCAAAACTGTAAAAACTACTGTTTCAACAAAATTTGAAATTGCTGGAGTTACAGCTAAAGTTGACGGCTCACATGCTGTTTTATTTGAAAAAATCAAAGAAAGTGATTTTAGATTAATTGCTAATTTAGTTGGAACTCGAAAACGATTTGGCATTGCTGTTGGCGGTACTGAATCTAATATTCATGAAAAAGTGATTTCAGCAATAAAAAAAGCGAAAAAACCAAAAATTATTTCTTCAGGAAAATTCATGGAAAACAAGTCAAAAAACATCCTTTCTATGCCTATTGTAACTCATTTTGAAAAAGAATCTGGGCCCTTTATCACATCATCTATTGCATATGCAAAAAATCCTGAAACTGGAAAGCAGAATTCTTCATTTCATAGGATGATGCCAATTGACAAGACTCATTTTTCCATAAGAATGGTTGAAGGCCGTCATTTACACAGATGTTTTACTGATGCAAAAGAACATGGTGAAGATCTTAAAATTGCTATTACTGTCGGTGTGCATCCTGCCATTTCAATTGCTGGTGCATACCAGGCTGATTGGGGAAAAGATGAAATTGATATTGCAAATTCTCTATTGGGTGGAAAATTAACTTTAGCAAAACTCCCTTTTTCAGAATTGAATGTGCCCTCTGGCGCTGAAATTGTTATGGAAGGAAAAATCCTTCGTGATAAAACTCATCCTGAGTGGATGGTTGAAATGCTTCAGACATATGATCATAAAAGAACTCAACCTGTTTTTGAACTTGAAAATCTTTTCTTCAGGAATAATCCTATCTTTCATGATGTTCTTTCTGGATATTCAGAACATAGATTGTTAATGGGAATGCCAATTGAATCTAAATTAAATGGTGAATTGAAGAAATCATTTTCTCAAACTAACCAGGTTTCAATGACTAATGGTGGATGTAATTGGTTACATGCTGTAGTGCAAATTAAAAAGAAAAATGATTCTGATCCTAAAAAAATTATTAAAAAAACATTTGAATCTCATCGTTCATTGAAACAAGTTACTGTAGTTGATGAAGACATTGATCCTAATAGTGCAGAGTCAGTGGAATATGCTATGGCTACAAGATTCCAAGCAGATAAAGATCTGGTAATTATTAAAAATGTCCGCGGTTCTAGCCTTGATCCTTCCAGTAATCAACAAAAATTACAAACTGCAAAAATGGGTATTGATGCAACTAGGCCTCTTTCTAAACGTCCTGAAGGATTCGAATTAGCCAAAATCCCTAAAATTGATAAAATTAAACTAGAAAAATATTTCAAATAACCCGAATTAACTGATTAAATTAAATTAGATAAATTTAGGAGTAAAAATTAGATAATATGTCATCAGAAAATTACCCTAAAGAAAAAAGTCCTGCAGAATCACATGCTGAAGTAATTGTTAGAATGTTTCCTTCAGATGCAAATCCAGCAGGAAATGTATTTGGTGGTGAAATTTTAAAACATATTGATATGGTGGCAGGAATTGTAGCACAACGTCATTCTCAATCTAATGCAGTAACTGTATCTATGGATAGTGTAAATTTTTTGAAACCTGTTTTTGTAGGAAATGTCTTGACACTAAATGCTAGAATTAACTATGTTCATAATTCTTCAATGGAGATTGAAGTGAAAGCAGAAGCTGAAGATATAGTAACTGGAATTAGAACTGTTACAGGTACAGCATTTGTCACATTTGTGGCTCTTGATAAAAATGGAAAACCTACACATGCCCCTAAATTATCTCTTAAAACAGATGATGATAGAATCAAATTTGAAGAAGGTAGAATTCGAATGGATAATAGATTAAAAAATCGTCAAAAATAAAGCATGATTTCTCATAGATCAATTTAAGAATAATGAAAACTATCTTCAGTTAATGTCTGAACAAGGAAAAAATAATGAATGGGATTCATTATGGGGCGAATATACCAAATCTCTTGAAAATTGGAAATCTCTTTTTGAGCAAATCCAAAATGCAAGTAATGACATGCAATCAAAATTCAACAGTGTTTGGGATAAAGCAACTGTTGAATCTAGTGCTGATACCATGAAATTATTTGGTGAAAATTGGCAAAAAGCTCTCAATGATGTGGGAATAAATTCATTCAAAGAATTTGGTGAAAATTGGCAAAAAGCTCTCAATGACACTAACACAGCTACTTTCAAACAATTCACAGAAAATTGGCAAAAAGCACTTAGTTCATCTGGATTAGAACAAATGAATGCTTATGGTGAAATGATGAAAAAATTTGCTGAAACTTGGACCTCAATGTGGCCAAAATCCCCATAACTTGGTAAATTGAGAGACAAATTTCTCTTTTTTTGTTCATGTACTGCTATTGAAATAATGACTGCGATAGGCGTTACTGGATATTTGTATTATCTAGGTGAGTCAACCCTTTCTCTAATCTCTATGATTGTTTTTGGAAAACTAATTGTTTTTCATTTTATAATGGAATATTTTGATAAAAAAAACTTGAAACAGAAAAATTACCAAAATATAGAAAGAATAAAACAATGATCAATTCACAATTGATTGATGTCTATTACCCAGGATGAATGCTTTGTTGAATTATCTAGTTTTGATGATTTAGCAAGATATGCATGTGCATTACAAGAATATCCAAAAAGGGTATATTCTCAAGAATTAGATGGGTCTAGAATTATTTCCAGCAGTATGACACTGGCAAATACTTTAGTAATTTTTTATGTCCCGATGTCAAAGTCTGGCAGATATGTTTCATATCAGGTAACTGTGGGAAAAGAGATTTGCGATATTGTTGAATCAACAAAAATCAATTCTCATTATGCACCTATTGTTCATATGGAATCTGATATTTCTTCATTACCTGTGAAAACAAAAGATTTCTCTGATTCATTCCATCCAATCAAAGTAAAAGATTTGGGTAGCTTGGCACGATTAACATATGATCCAGAATTCCCAGATGAACAAAATCTTACACTTTATGCATTACCATATAAAAAATCCTGGGTAATTGGCTACATTACCTCTTTAGAAATGGATGAAGTATACTATAATTTCAATTATGTTGAATTAGACTCTGAACCTACAAAACATTTCGTTAAATATCAAGGAAATCAAGGGCAAGACCCAGAATTCTCAGATAATTTTGATCATGGCTACTCATATTTACCAATCATCAAAATCAAAACTAACCATTCAATTTTTGGATTATCTGATTAAACTCTGAAAACTTTCTATCTAATTAATTCTTTAATTCTCTTCCTTGATTCTTCTACTAGTCGTTCCATAACAGGGATGTAAATTTCTGCTGCATATGCTATCTCAACATCTTCATGATTTTCAATATCTATGAATGCTGACGCAATAACCTGATTTTCTTCTATTTTAGGCTCATTTTTTTCATCTCTTTTATGATTAAGAACTTGCAAAAAAATTGGTAATTGTCTTTTAATTTCTATATCTAATTCATCTCTTGATTTTAATTTTTGATTACTCAATTTTACCTTAATTTCCTGATTAATATCATCCTTGTATCTCTCTGATGCTCTAAGCATTATTTTAATTTCAGGCAATTTTTTAAATTTATTTTTGAAATTACGTACTTGACTAATGACATCTGGATATGGATTTTTGTGCTCTTCAATGTATTTTTTTGAATACCATTCTGAAAATTTAATGGCATTCTCATCATTTTTCATTTTTGCTTTTTCATAAAATTTTTGTTCAGAAATTTTTTCTGATACAAATAATCCGAAATCTCTATTTGCTTCTTCAAAAATTCCATTAATTATATTATTTATAGAAATCATATATTCATTAAAAAAATAGTTCACATAGTATGGATCAGGATCATATTGTTTGATCTGTTTTAAAGTAATTTCACATTTTGTTATTGCTTCTTCAATATTCATTGGGATTTGCCAGGATTAGAAGTAGCATATTTTGACTTTGTTTTCAAACTAGTAGCTAATTCTTTAAAAATTTCATTTACACTAACATCTACTAAATTTATTGTAGCGTTTTCTTTTACAATCTGTTTTTCAAATTTTTCCTTAATTGCAAATGATACTGAAGACCAATGTAGAGTACCTTTTAATTGTTCATCTACTGTAGAATTAGTTGTTGGAAAATTTGCTGGAGAGAAGACAATTCCATTTGTCCATTGCATAGTGGGAATTCCGCCTCCTGATGATCTTGTACTAAATGCTATTTGTTTTACCCAATCCTCAAATCTGTATTCAATCACTTCATGAATTATTAGCTTTTTCCATGGCTCGATAGAAATTTCCATTTATGAATATTGAAAATTTACCCGTAATAATCCTATTTTTTGAGCCTATTTTGATGAAAATCTTAGATATTTGCACTAAATTGGTTTCTATAGTTCAAATCAAAAAATCATCGCTTAATTAGTAGAAATTAATCATTATTTTTTATGATCAAGAAATGGGCTGATTATCTAATTTCTGAAGTTAGTTATGATTCTGAAAATTTAATCTTAGTTGCAACTAGGCATCAAGATACTGCTAAAGGAATTACTAAAGGTCAACCTATAGATCGATTAACAATTGCTTCTGATATTAAGAATGGATTATTTTACATTACCATTTACAGTGGAAAAGATTCCTGGAAAAAAGGTCATGAAATTCACACTTTTTCAATCAATGGCAGTCCCTATCTTAGAATTGATAAAAATAAAGCAACATTAGATTTTCTTGGGGATTTACCATCATCTTCATTTGTAAAATCTTTACCTCTTCAAGAATTAGAATCAAAACCTGAACCAATAGTAGAACCAGAACCACCTTCTAGCCCTAGAGGTTCACTACCAAAAGAATCTGCAGAAGAACTACCTCAAGAGTTAGACCTTGCACCTGAACCAATAGTAGAACCAGAGGAAGCTACTCCTGAACAATTAAGCAGATTA
>JACNFR010000056.1:11426-36750 GCA_014384555.1 Candidatus Nitrosopumilus sp.
ACCTGAACCAATAGTAGAACCAGAGGAAGCTACTCCTGAACAATTAGCACAAGTAAATGATTTACAACAACAAATAGATGATTTAGAAAATGTTCTTTCACATCAAAATTTCTCAAATTCACAACCAGAGGAAGCTACTCCTGAACAATTAGCACAAGTAAATGATTTACAACAACAAATAGATGATTTAGAAAATGTTCTTTCACATCAAAATTTCTCAAATTCACAACCAGAGGAAGCTACTCCTGAACAATTAGCACAAGTAAATGATTTACAACAACAAATAGATGATTTAGAAAATGTTCTTTCACATCAAAATTTCTCAAATTCACAACCAGAGGAAGCTACTCCTGAACAATTTTCTAAAGTTAAGAAATTAGAAAAAGAAATTGAAAAATTAGAGGCTGTAGATATTGAACATGAAATTATTCAAACATTAAGAAAACAAAACAAAAAACTTGATGACATTGAAAATAAACTTAATCATTCAGATACATCTAAAATAAAAACTTCAGAAACAATTCCACAAGAGGCATACTGTGTTAGATGTAAAACTAAAAGAATTATCAAAAATCCTAAAGAAACTACAATGAAAAATGGTAGACCTGCGATTAAGGGATTTTGTTCTGTATGTGAATGCAAAGTTTTCCGAATAGGAAAAATAAAAAAATAAAAATTTTATTTAATGTGATAAATCACATTTGTCCTGACTGCCATGCCTGATTAAATTTTTTGATAGCTTCTTGGTATGCTACTATTGAGTCATCACCAGATGTTTTGAGAAATTTTTCCCACTGACCATTGAATTTTTTTATTGACTCAATGTTTGTTTCTTTAAAGATATTTTCCATCATCTTTGTTTGTTGTTTGATATATTCTGGACCGATCTCTTCCCAAGTATTTTCCCAACTTGAACTAACTTTTTTTAATAATTCAGCATCTGATTCTATTGCTTTTTGGCATGCGTCATGATATGTCATCAAAGTTTCATTTGTAGCTTTTTGCCATTGTGCAAGAGATTCTTTCCAACCGTCTAAAGCAGAATTGTAGTCTTTCCATGCTTTTTCAAATTCTGGTTTTTTTGATTTAGTTGTAGTTTGTTTTTTTGGTCTAGAAGCTGTTTTTTTTACTTTCTTTTTGGGCACATTTTTCTTCTTAGCTGCCATATTTTACTTTCAAAATAGTAGATGTTAAATCTTTCAATAATTTCATAATTTGAATAACAATTTGGTTTTTTATTAAGAATTTGATGCTTTAGAAAATTTTGGAATGTGCTTTCTATCCTTGTTACTAAATAATTTGTAGTGCTCCTCGCATAGATTTCTTGTTTCACGAAAACTAATTTGTACTGTTTCTATTGCTTTTTGTTTACATTCTGAAATACTACATTGCATAATGAAAAATAACAATTATTTCCTAATAAAACTTTGAAATAACGTAATTACCAATGCTAACTTTTTATGATTGTTTTATGATAAAAAATTATGAATGATGATGAAAAGGGGAAGCGATTTTTAAAATTAGTTGATGATCAAAATAATTTCCAGTGGGAAATTGTCGCTAAATTAACATCTTTAATTTCATCAGATTGGAATTCTGAACAATTAAAAAATGAATTAAAAACTTTGGTAGAAAATCATTCTGAAATAACTAAGGAGCTCAACAGTTTAGATGATAAGGGGAGTATTTTATAATGCAGAGTCTACCATTAATGCAATAAACAATACTGCCAAATATGGACTAGAAAATTTAAACAATGTCCATGCAGCTTTTTCCATGGGTTTAATTATTACCCATACTGATAATCCCAACATTAATGCGCCTGATGCAATTGCTGTCCATAAGTATACTGCACCAACCATTTCTTCACCATTTTGAGTGGTAATGAAAAATGGGGCAATTGAAAATAACACCATCACAACTGTTGAAAGTGCAATAGCTCTTGCAGAAGTTTTTTCTGATTGTACTGCAGTTAGCATTGGGACATTCACTTTGTTATAATCTTCTTTGAAATGTAAAGTAAGAGCCCAAATGTGCATTGGAATCCAGATAAACACTAATCCTGCCATGGCAAGACCCATGGTCCACAAATCTGACATACTTACAGCTACCCATCCAATCATTGGAGGCGATCCTCCACATAATCCTCCTAAAATTATGTTCGTTCTTGAATTTCGTTTTAGTACATATGAGTAAATTAGAATATTGTTTACTAATCCAAATGCAATGAAAGCAGTTGCCCATGCACCTTGTTCTAATGTGGTTGTAAAAGAAATTCCAAATGCCAAAACTAATGATATTCCTGCTAACACTAATCCAAAATTCCTAGCTTTTACTGCCGGATAGATTCTTTTTGATGGTAAGGGTCTATCTTTTGTTCTTTCCATAATGGCATCAATATCTCTATCATGATAATTTGTCAAAGTATTTGCAGCAGCTGAACCGGCTGCAACTGAAAATAGCATCAAAAGCCATGTTGCTGGGGAAATTTCAATATCGTAAATATTGGATGCCGTTAATGCTGCACCAAATGCTGTAAAAACTAGTAAATACCAAATTTTTGGCTTTGTTAGTTCATAATATACTGCTATTCTAGACTCGGATTTTTGCTTTTGCAATATTAGTCACTATCCTTTGATGGCATATATGGCATTGCTTTCATTCGTGATTTCATTTCGATAAATGACTCTGAAGACTGAATTCCTTCTATTCTGCCAATTCGCTCAGAGACCATTTTATGCATTTGATCTAATGATTTTGAATACATAGTTACTAGAATATCAAATCTACCTGTAACTTCGGCGACTTCTCTAACTCCATCAATTTTGAATAATTCTTCAATAATATGATCTCGTTTTTTTGTATCCATGTTAATTCCAGTTAATGCTTTAACATTATAGCCGAGTTCTTCATCATTTACAACAATTGTAAAACGTTCAATTAGTTTTCTTTTTACTAATCTTTTGATTCTTGAATATACAACAGATGAGTTAACATTAATTTTTTTTGATAAACGTGGAACTGAAATTGAAGCATCATTTGATAACTCTGATAAAATTTGCAAATCTAAGTCATCTACTTTTGCCGTCTAAAACACCTGAGTCGATGTAGTTTTCTGGATCTTATAAAGTTATTATTGTAAAAATTGCAAAAAATTATCTAAATCTTGCCTTTTTTGTATAACATTTCTGCTAATAATACGGCGCCTTTTGCGGAACCCATTTTTTTATTGTGTGAAAATAACATGTATTTCAGACCGTTATCAAATAATTCTTCTTTTTCTACTCTTCCAATGGTTGTAGTCATTCCCTCTCCAACAGTTCTTTCCATTCTTGGTTGAGGTCTAGTAGGATCTTCATGAAATGCATAGTAATCTTTTGGTGCTGATGGTAATCCTGCCACAGAGATGTTCTTATTGCATTCATTGTAGGTATCTTTTGCTTTTGATGGATCAATTTCTTTTGTGGTTTCAACAAAAACAGATTCTGTATGCCCGTCAATTACTGGGACTCTGGTACAAGTACAACTAATTCTAATATCTGCATCTTCAATTTTTCCATCTTTTAATTTACCTAAAATTTTTCTTGTTTCTAATCTCACTTTTCCTTCTTCTTTTGGAATATATGGAATTATGTTATCTGTAATCCCCATAGCGGATACTCCTGATTTTCCACCTCCGGATATTGCTTGCATCGAAGTCATCATGACTTTTTTTGCACCATATTTTTCAAGTAATGGTTTTAATGTAATTGCTAAACCTGTTGTTGTACAATTTGGTAATGGTGCTACCCAACCTTTCCAGTTTCTATTCTTTTTTTGAATTTCTAGCAATTCTGTTTGTTCATCATTAATACCTGGAATTAAAATTGGGACATCTTCTTCATATCTATAAGCTGAACTTGTTGAGATTACTGGTAAATCTTCTGCCATTTTGGTTTCAATGTCTCTAGCAGCTTCTGATTCGACTGCAGAAAATACTAAATCTAATTTAGAAACATCCAACTCGTCAACTGATTTTACTGTCATTTCTTTGATATATCCTGGAATTTCTCCACCTACGTCCCATGCAACTATTCCGCTTGCATCTTTGATTGCATCAAGATACTTTTTTCCTGCAGAACGTGAAGATGCAGCAATTTGAGTAACCTCAAACCATGGGTGATTATTTAGTGACTGGACAAATTCCTGACCAACAGAACCTGTGACACCAATAATTGCCACTCTTTTTTTATCCATAATTTAATTATTGATCGCTTTCAACTAATAATCGTTTTCTGGATTACCAAAACATACTAAATCAGCGAATTCTATTTGGAACTGTGAAAATACGAACAAAATTATCTATTACTAGACATATTCCTGTGATTCATGGGGGAAGACCCACTTTGCATAATTCTAAAATCATTGATTTTAGTTCAAATATTTCCCCTATTGGAATTCCACCCTCGGTAAAAAAAACTCTTAAAAAAAATATTGATAATATCAAAAACTATCCTGATTTTAGTTCATCAACAGTAATTTCAAGCCTAAAAAAATATACGCAATTAGAGAAATCAAATATTTTGGTTGGAAATGGAGCAATTGAAATAATCTATAATTTTTGCTTTGCATTTTTATCTAAAAAAACAAAAGTTTTGATCCCAGTTCCAACTTTTCAAGAATATGAAACAGCAGCTAAACTCAATAATTGCAAAATTTCATATTTTAAAACAATGAATCTATCTGAAAATTTAGATTTATTTATTTCACAAATTCCAAAAAATGGATGTGTATTCATTTGTAATCCTAATAATCCAACAGGAAAACTTTTACCAAAAAATCAACTACTTGAAATAATTCAAAAAGCAAAAAAACTCTCTACGCTTGTATTTGTTGATGAATGTTTCATTGAAATGGTCCCAGAATCAAATGAATCTATAATATCATATGTTAAAAAATATCAAAATCTTTTCGTTTTACGTTCATTAACAAAATCATTTGCATTGCCTGGAATTCGAATTGGGTATGCTGCAGCATCAAAGCAAATGATTGAAATCTTAGAAAAGATAAAAATTCCATGGAGTGTAAATTCATTAGCTCAAGACGCTGCAAATGCCGCTCTTAAAAATAAATCTCATCTTATCAAATCCAATTTAATGATCAAAAAAGAACTAAATTATTTAACAAATAAAATTAACAAATTGGATGGATTTCATTGTGATGATTCATCTACTAATTTCATTCTAATAAAAATAAAAAAAGATTCAACGAAATTACAAAAAAAATTACTTGAACAAAAATTTTTAATTCGTGATTGTAAAAATTTTAGAGGATTAAATAATCATTTTATTAGAATTGCTGTAAAATCTCATAAAGATAATCTAAAACTTGTAAAGGCATTGGAGAATTTACAATGAAATCTTTAATGATTCAGGGTACTTCATCTGGGGCTGGTAAAACAACTTTAGTGGCAGCACTTTGCAGAATTTTTTCTGATAAAGGTTACAGCGTTGCTCCATTCAAATCTCAAAATATGTCAAATTTTGCATATGTCACGCCTGAATTTGAGATATCTCGTGCACAAGCAATTCAGGCTATAGGTGCAAGATGTAAAATTGCTTCTGATCTAAACCCAATTTTACTTAAACCCGTAGGAAATTACAACAGCATCGTGTATCTTAATGGAAAACGATACAAGAAAATGCACGCAAAAGAATACTATGAAAATTTTGTAAATAATGAAGGAATCCGTATAGCGTCAAAATCACTTAAAACATTACAAAAAAATTTTGATTTAGTTATCTTGGAAGGTGCTGGTTCTCCTGCCGAAATAAATTTACAAAAATTTGATATTGCAAACATGAAGATTGCACAAAAAGCTAACGCTTCAGTCTTATTGGTATCAGATATTGATAAAGGTGGATCCTTTGCAAGTCTTGTTGGAACTATGGCTTTGATTGAAAAAAAATATCAAAAATTAGTAAAAGGTTTCATCTTTAACAAATTTCGAGGAGATTTAGATGTGCTAAAACCAGGATTTCAAAAACTTGAAAATATTACAAAGATACCTGTTCTGGGAACCATCCCTTTAATGACATTGAACTTGCCTGAAGAAGATTCACTTAATGTTATTGCTAAGGAAATTAAATGGACTAAAAAAAATATGTCAAAAATTGACAAAGAACTAGACAAATTAGCAAAAACTGTCAAATCAAATATTGCAATGAATGATATCGAGAAAATGTTACAATGATTATTGAATCTCTAATAATAATTGGTTTTGCTCTTTTACTTGATTTCAAGTTTGGAGATCCAAAAAATAAATATCATCCAACAGCTTGGATTGGAACCTTTCTTGCAAAACTTACTCCAATTGCAAAAAATGAAAATTCAACCGTAGAAAAATTTGGTGGTGTTTGTATTATTGTAATTACTTCAGGATTGGTAATTTTATTACTTTTTACAATGAATATTGCAATTTCTTTGATTACAATTGACTATGTTTCATTAATTATTTCTGTAATTATTGGCGGATTATTGTTAAAAAGTACAATTGCTATTCATGGAATGGAAAAACATGCAAAATCTGTATTGGAATCCATTGATGACAAAAATCTGGATGTGGCTCGAAATAATCTCTCTATGATTGTAAAGAGAAATACCAAGAATTTAGACAGAAATCACATTATTTCAGGCGTGCTTGAAAGTATTAGTGAAAATACTGTAGATGGAATTACAGGACCTTTGTTCTATTATGCCCTCTTTGGATTGCCTGGAGCATTTGTTTATCGTGTCATCAATACTGCCGATTCGATGATTGGATACAAGACTGACATTTTCAAAAATGTCGGTTGGTTTACAGCAACTTGTGACAGTATTTTGAATTACATTCCGTCTAGACTTACAGGATTAGTAATGATAATTTCAGCTGCTATTTTACAAAACAATTGGAAGGAATCATATAAAATAATGATCAGAGATGGCAAAAAAACTGAAAGTCGTAATGCTGGATATCCTATGGCTGCTTTAGCTGGAGCTTTAGAAACAAAGTTTGAAAAAATTAATCATTACAAATTAGGTGATGGTGAAACCATACTAACAAAAGAACATGTGTATTCTGCAATTTCAATAATGAAGATTACATCGATACTTTTCTTTGGAATTGTAACTATTCCCATTGTTTACATTTTATCATTAATTGGATGGTGGGTTCATGTTTAAAGAAATTGGGTCTGTTTTTTCATTTTTAACAATATTCCCATCTTCAAATGCTACTTTAGATAACATTGCAAAATACATGTTCATGTTCCCAATTGTTGGAATTGCAATTGGACTTTTAGTTGGTTCATTTGGTTTTGGTTTATCTTTTTTCTTAGAACCACTATTGGTTAGTTTACTAGTTGTTGCTTCTATTGCAATTATTACTGGAATACATCATGCAGATGGTCTAGCTGATTTTGCAGATGGACTTATGGTAAAAGGTACAAAAGATAAAAAACTAAAAGCCATGAAAGATCTTTCTACTGGATCTGCAGGAATTGTAACAATTGTTTTGTATCTTATTGGATTGATAATTACTATTTCTCTTACTAGTGGTTTTGATTTGTTTAAAGCAATTCTGATTAGTGAAATTTTGGCAAAATTTTCAATGGTATTGATGGCTAGTTTAGGAAAATCTGCATCATTAGGCTCAAATTCTCCCTTTGTAGAATTTATGAAGGATAAGAAAAAGCTTTTAGCATCATTTCTAATAATGTTAATTCCTGTAATTTTGATTGGCGAAACAACTGGATTGGTTATGCTTGGAGTGACAATTGCATTAACTTTGTTTCTCTTGACTCTTTCCACTCGTAGTTTTGGTGGAATTACTGGTGATGTACTTGGAGCAACTAACGAATTCACCCGACTAGCTTCATTGATGGTATTTGTTTCAATATGATAGGTCTTGTTATGGCAGGTGGCAAAGGTACTAGGATGAATTTAGACAATGAAAAATTATTACTTGAATATAAAAAACCAATAATTCTTCATGTAGTTGATTCATTAAAAAATTCAAATTTGTTTTCAAAAATATTGGCTGTTACTAGTTGTAATTCCCCAAAAACAAAAAAATTACTAGAAGAAAATGATATTGAAATTTTTGATACTCCTGGAATTGGGTATGTAGAAGATCTTAATTTGGCATTAAAAACTATTCATGATAAAGTCTTAGTTACATCTGGTGATTTACCCTTGTTGGATAAAGAAATCATTCAAAAAATCCTGAATCAACTTGATCCTGAAAAAATTTGGACTAGCATACTTGTAACTGATAAATTTTTAACTTCACTTGGTCTTGAATCTAATTATTCTGTTAATTATGATGGAAAAAAATGTCATTATACTGGAATTTCCTTGGTAAATTCAGAAAAAATTTCCTCACTAGAAAATTTGGTTGAAAATTATTTTATCCTTGATGATAAGAGAATTGCTTTTAATCTAAATTCAAAAAAGGATTATGACTTACTCGGCACTACCTAAGATTTTACCATTTATCTGTGCTTTAGAGCCAGTTGGTTCTGAAATAGTATTTCCACATGAATTACATGCAATTTGTGTTGATGCATGTGAATAAATTATCTGTAATTCACCACATTCGTTGCAATTAACTTTTTGAAACTTGCTTGAAGGTTTTGGAATTTCAATATGATCTTTCTTCATGCTGCTACCAACTCAAATTTCTTAATTCTAACACCTTTTTTATTGTATTTCTTTTTACATACAGTACATGTCATAATAGGAGTAACTTTCTTTGTAACTTTGGCTGGTTTTGCCAATTTTGGGAATTTTTGTCCACCATATCCTTGTTTACGTTCTGCGTGTCGGCGTTCACCAGCAGCAGAACCTCGTCTTTTTCCAGCCTTGTAAATGGAGATCTTTTGTTCAGTATGTGTATTACATTTTGCACAATACTTTCTGATCACCTTGGGAATGTTCATATCAAAAAAACCTCTTCAACCGTAATTTAAGCATTGAATCTATAATAGGCGCAAAATCTAATTAAAAGAAGTGACTTCGAGCCTAGCAAATTCGATCTTGTCTCTTAACTCTGTAGCAATGGGTGACAAGAAAGCCGATCTAATTTTAAAAAATTGTAATTTGTTATCTGTGTATACAAGAGAAATTATTCCAAAAATTCAGATTGCTGTTACCAACGACAGAATTGCATATGTTGGTCCAGATGCTTCACATACTGTTGGTTCAAAAACAACTGTAATTGATGTAAAAGAAAAATATGTCAGTCCTGGATTTGCAGATCCCCATTTGCATATTGATCAATTTGTATTGCCATCAGAGTTTGCAAAAAAGGCTTTACTTTGTGGTGTTACATCATTATTCTCTGATCCAATTGACATTGTTAGTGTCGCAGGATATCGTGGTTTTCAAGAATTTCTTAAACTTGGAGAAAATCTTCCAATCAGAATTTTCCAAGTGGTTCCAGGAGGTTTACCTGTAGATGCAAAATTTAGTAACAGTAAATCCCTAACTTTACCGCAAGAAAAATCTGCAGTAAAACATCCACATGTTCTTGGAATGGGAGAAGTTTTTTCGTGGACTAAAGTTACTTTACGTGAACCAAAAACTATGAAATCCCTTTCCGCAATGCTTGAATGCGATTGCATTATTAATGGACATACTGCTGGTGCAAGTGAAAAAAAACTCAATGCGTATGTTTCATCTGGTGTATTATCTTGTCATGAACCCATCAATTTTGATCAAGTTTTAGAAAGATTACGTCTTGGAATGTGGATAATGATTAGAGAAGGTTCTATTAGACGTGATTTAAAAGAAATAATTCCACGAGTATTATCCCATGGAACGTATCTTAATCGACTAATGTTTTGTTCTGATGGTCTTGACCCTCTTGATCTTTCCAAGTTTGGACACATTGATCATTGTATACGTGAATCCATCAAACTTGGTCTCAAACCTATAGATGCAGTTACAATGGCGTCAAAGAATAATTTTGACTATTATAACATGGGAAAAGATCTGGGTGGTATAGCTCCTGGGAAATTAGCAGATATTCTAATTTTTGATAATTTGAAATCATTCAAACCAAACAAAGTCTTTGTTGGAGGTAAACTTGTAGTGTCTAATGGACAAATTATCACTCCTATTAAAAAGAAAACAATTTCTCCCTGGATTAAAAAAACAGTAAAATTAAAAAATTTTTCTAAAAATGATTTTCTAATAAAATCAAAAAAGAAAGATTTTATTGCAAATACCATCTATATGCAAACTGAAATCATTACAAAACTAGGTTCATCTGAACTTCACTCTAAAGATGGCCATGTCTCTGCTTCCTTAGATTCTGATATATGGAAAGTTGCAGCATTTGATAGAATTCATGGAACAAACAGACATTCAATTGGTTTTCTTGAAAATTTTGGAGCAGATATAGGATCTTTTGCTTCAACTTGGAGTTTTCATGAAAATGATATGATTGTAATCGGTTCAAATGATTCTGATATGGCAATTGCGTCTAATCATCTAATTAAGAATCAAGGTGGTATTGTTGTAGTAAAATCTGGAAAAATCCTTGCTTTTTTACCTTTACAACTTGGAGGAATTATTTCAACAGATTCTTTTGAAAAGGTTTCTTCTAATTTTGAAAAAATCAATAATGTAATTGTAGACTCTGGTTCTAAATTTTCTAGACCTCATTTGATTCCTTTATTCTTACCTTTCTTGGCTTTACCTTCAGTTAGAATTCTTTCTAGTGGTATTGTTGATGTGAAAAAACGTAGCTACATCTCACCGATCAAGTAAGTAATGTTAAAAAGGGGGATTTAGTGGATTGAAGCTGAATCTAAATGGCATCAATTCAACAAGGACCAAATGGACCTGTCTTAGTTCTCAAAGAGAGTGCATTACAGCAAAAAGGTAAAGATGCTCAACAAAACAATATTGCTGCAGCAAAATTAGTTGCACAATTAGTTAGAAGCAGTCTTGGACCTCGTGGTCTTGATAAAATGTTAGTTGATTCCTTAGGTGATGTAACTATTACAAATGATGGTGCCACAATTTTGAAAGAAATTGATGTTCAACATCCAGCTGCCAAAATGATGGTAGAAATTTCTAAAACTGTAGATAATGAAGTAGGAGATGGTACTACATCTTCTGTAATTTTTGGAGGTGCATTATTAGCTAGAGCAGAAGATCTTCTAAACAAAGATGTTCATTCTTCAACTATTATTGATGGATACCAAGCAGCAGCAGATAAAACACTTGAAATTTACTCTAATTTAGCAAAGAAAATTCAACCTGATGATAAAGCATCTCTTTTAAAAATTGCCACAACAAGTATGCAATCAAAACTAATTTCTGATGACAGTACATTACTTTCTAAAATTATAGTTGATGCTATTCTTAGCATTGCAACAAAAAAAGGTGACACTTATTCTGTTGACCTTGAAAATATCAAAGTAGAAAAGAAAGCTGGTGGTTCAATTGATGATACACAAATTGTAAAAGGAATTGTTTTGGATAAAGAAATTGTTCATAGTGGAATGCCTACAAAAATTGAGAATGCAAAAATTGCATTACTTAATTCAGCATTAGAGATTGAAAAAACTGAACTTAGTGCAGAAATTAGAATTACTGATCCAACACAAATGCAGATGTTCTTAGAAGAAGAAAATAGAATGCTAAAATCTATGGTTGATAAATTACATGATGTAGGAGCAAATGTCTTAATTTGTCAAAAAGGAATTGATGATATTTCACAACACTATCTTGCAAAATATGGAATAATGGCAGTACGTCGTGTAAAAGAAAGTGACATGATTAAACTCTCCAAAGCAACAGGTGGACGTGTCATTAGTAATCTTGATGATCTTTCAGAAAGTGATCTTGGTATTGCAGATTTGGCTCAACAAAAGAAAGTTGAATCTGACAAATGGGTTTTCATTGAAGGATGCAAACATCCACAATCAGTTACAATGCTAATTCGTGGTGGAACCCAAAGAGTAATTGATGAAGTTGATCGTTCAATTCATGATTCTTTAATGGTTGTAAAAGATGTAATTGAAAAACCTGCAATTGTAGCTGGCGGAGGTGCCCCTGAAGCATTTGCAGCCTCACTACTCAAAGATTGGGCTGATAATTTTGATGGACGAGAGCAACTTGCAATTAAAAAATATGCAGAAGCATTAGAGACAATCCCACTAACTATTGCTGAAAATGCAGGAATGGATCCAATTGATACTATGGCTAATCTTAGAGCAAAACAAAATCAAGGTCAAAAATGGACTGGAATTGATGCTAAAAACATGAAGATTTCAGACATGATGGCAATTAATGTTGTAGAACCACTTGTCGTTAAAGAGCAGATTATCAAATCTGCAACAGAAGCAGCATGTATGATTCTTAGAATTGATGATGTTATCGCTGTATCTGGAGCTCCAGGTGGTGGCGGTATGCCTGGCATGGGCTAAAATTTTAGTTAAAGCTTAAGCGTTTTACTTTTTGATAATCATTGTTGTATAAGCTTGGTGTTGATTTAGGTGGAACCAAAATTGAAGCTATTCTTCTAGATGAAACTCTTAATGTTATGGAGAGAAAAAGAATCCCAACTCCACAAAATGATTATCAACAAATTCTAAATTCTATTTCTTCTCTGGTGTTAGAAATATCTAAAAATATTTCTGATTTTTCATTAGGGATTTGTACTCCTGGTGCAATTTCTAAACAGACTGGATTGATAAAAAATAGCAATACTCAATGTTTGATTGGAAAATCGTTGAAAGAAGATCTAGAAAATAAACTTGGAAAAAAAATCTCTATAGAAAATGATGCTAATTGTTTTGCAATGGCTGAAGCAACATTAGGCGCTGCAATTGATTATGATTTAGTTTTTGGTATAATTATTGGCACTGGTGTGGGAGGTGGAATTGTAATTGATAAAAAACTCTATCCTGGAAGAACAAATATTGGAGGTGAATGGGGACATCATACATTACATCGTAATGGCAATCTCTGCTATTGTGGAAAAACTGGATGTGTAGAGACTTACATTAGTGGTCCATCTCTTGAAAATCAATGGACTGAATTAACAGGACAATCTTTGTCTTTACCACAAATTCTTAGTAATATTGATAATGAAATTGGAATAAAATGGAAAAATGAATTTATAGAAAATTTTGGATTTGGTCTTGCAAATGTTATTGATATCTTAGATCCTGATGCTATTGTCTTAGGAGGTGGTTTATCAAATATTGATTTTTTATACACTGAGGGAAAAGAATCCATTTACAATAAGGTATTTTCAGATTTAGTTGATACCCCAATTCTGAAAAACAAATTAGGTGATTCTGCAGGTGTTTTTGGTGCCTGTATGCTTTAATTTGGACATCCTTCCATCTTTGAAATTGAATAACCATCTGTCATTATTTCAATCTCCATATCTTCTGGAACCGATTGTGTGTGACAAAACTTGCATTCTTCTGTAGTTACAGTAGATGATTCTTCCCCAATTGACTTTAGCCATTCTTTTGCAAATGAAATTGCTTTTTCTACTTCACTGTTGTCAGTTACTACATCAAAATGCATTGTATGTCCATCTTTTGCTTTTACATATGTGTCAAAAACATGAAAATCCATACTAATCACAAATTATAAAGAATATTGGTTTTTAATTGTTATAATTTTTTCTATGATTATGTTTACCTCAGTGTCTAATTCGATACTAACTAGAATTAATCCAGCACCCCCAATTGGAATAGTTGCTCTGTAAATTTTCTCATATTTTGTTAATGAATAAATTGGTTTTCCAATTTTGTCAGCAGTTTTTTTACGTGTAGACCATCTATAAACTGCTTGAGATAATGATACCTCTGTTTCTTCTCTTGATAAATGACTTTTTAATCCTGAACGCATTTTTCCATATAATTCTCCGAAATCATAAATTCCCGCATATCGAATATTCTTATCACATTCTAAAATCTGCTCACAAATTTTTTCATATTCCAATTTTATCCCTATTGTGGTTCAATTGTTGCTGGTGGTTTGCTTGAGATGGTATAGGTAACCCAAGTAACATCTTCAATTTCATTTGTTATTCTATTACTCATTTTTTCTAATAATCCGTGTGGTAACCTTGTCCAATCTGCAGTCATTGCATCTACTGAATCTACAACCCTGATCATTACAATATTCCCATATCGACGTTCATCTCCCACAACTCCTACTGCTCTATCATCTCCCACGGCTGCATATGCTTGCCATACTTTTTCATACAAACCAGCTTCGACTAATTCTTCTTCAACAATTTTACTGGCTACTTTACAAATCTCTAGCTTCGTTGGAGTCACTTCTCCAATTATCCTAACTGACAAACCTGGACCTGGAAATGGATGTCTCATGAAAAGATTTTCTGGAACTTGAAGAATTTTTGCAATTTTTCTTACCTCATCTTTATACAAATCCCTTAATGGCTCTAAGATTTCTAAATTAAGCCATTCTGGTAATCCTCCTACATTATGATGAGATTTTATTACTGCAGCAGGTCCTTTTGATACGCCACTTTCAATAACATCTGGATACAGCGTTCCTTGGGCTAACCATTTGAATGGACCATTCCCTTCAGCAAATTTAGTAAATACTCTAACAAATTCTTCTCCTACAATTTTCCTTTTCCTCTCAGGATCTTCTATTCCTTTGAGTTTTCCAAGAAATGCATCTGCTGCATTCACAGATGTAAAATCTACTTTGAAATTATCTTTGAACATTTCTACAATTTCTTTTTCTTCATTTAATCGCAACAAACCATTATCAACAAAAACACACTTTAGCCTATCCCCGATTGCTTTGTGAATAAGTAATGCAACAACAGTAGAATCTATGCCTCCACTGACACCACAGAGAACATTTCCTTCAATCTTTGAAATTTTTTCAACGGCAGTATCGATAAAACCTTCCATGGTCCAGTCCTGCTTTGCACCACAAACTTTCAAAACAAAATTCTTTAGAATTTCTGTACCTTGTTCTGTATGTACTACTTCAGGATGAAATTGAATTCCATAGATTGATTTTTCCTCTGATGCAATTGCAGCGGCCTTTGCACCTTCAGTGTGACCAATTACTTTGAAACCTTCTGGAATTTGTTCTGCCTCATCACCATGACTCATCCATGCTCTAACTGATTCACCGATTCCATTTAGGAGATCTTTATCACTATCAATTGTTAGTAATGATGAGCCATATTCTTTATTTGCTCTTTTCACCTTCCCTCCATACTTGTTAACAATCAATTGATGACCATAACAAATTCCAAGTAACGGTAAATTCATATCAAAAATTTTACTTTCTGGAAGAGGTGCATCTGAACTATAAACACTAGATGGACCGCCTGAGAAAATTATTCCTGTAGGATTTAGTTTTTGCAATTCATCATAACTAATGTCATATGGAACTAGTTCTGCATAAACAGAAAACTCTCTAATTCTTCTACAAATTAAATGACTATACTGTGATCCAAAATCTAAAACTACAATTTTGTCCATATCATCACTTGTTTACATTTTCTAGCATTCGGGTTAATGACCATCCTGCTGTATTGATTAACTCATTTACTCTTTCTTTTTGTCTATAGTTTTTAATTATAATTTCTCTAATATCTGCTCCATTTTTATTAACAATATAATCAATCACAGATTCTTTTTGGATTTTCCCATTCTCTGCTTCTGCAACATCTTTCTTTTTCATTTCTCCAATAATTCTATCTAGAAAGAATGATTTGAAAGGTGGTGTATCTGCATTAATTATAATTTCATTATCTAAAACTATGGAAACTTGATCTGGTGTAACAAATGCATTGGCAATTATTTTTCCATCATTGACTCTCTTGATTGGAATTGAATTTTCTACAGGCTTTTCTATAATCTCTGCTTTGGGCTCTATTTTTCTAATTCCTAACTGTGAGGCTTTTGTAAAACTAGAGTCTTTTAAGAACAAGTCTAAAACATTGATGTTTTTCTCAAGTGCTTCTATACCTTCTTGATGTTTGTCAATTTGCTCGATCAAACTTTCTTTCAAAGCAACAATTTCTTTTACTTGCTCTTCTGAGAATTTCATAATTTGATTAATGAGGAATGGGTATTAAATGCATTCTAGGTAATTATGATATCCAGTTCCTTATATGATATTTTTTTAAATCCTTTAATTGACTTTGATGTGGTAAATAATTCCAACTTTGTAAAGGTGGATAGCCATTCCAAAAGAGATTTTCCCCATTTTAATTTCTTCAATTTTATTTTTCTTTCTGATTTTTTAGTTTTTGAAAATTTACCTATTTGTTTTCCAAAATCCATTCCAAATAAAATAACTTTTTTTGCTTGAAAATGATTTGCTAGAAAAACTCCTCTATCCCCATCTGTAAATCCTCCAAAGTTTTCAATTTTACTAAAAGGAATTGATTGTGTTGTTCCTATACAATTTTTAAATTTTTTTGCAAGTTCCAATTTCTCTATATTGTCTCCATGTGCATGTACTACAAAAATAGAATTTGTTTTTCCAATTTTTTTTAATGTATTTTTATCCCCATCCAAATCTGTGACAATAATATCTGGAATGATTCCATTTTCTACAAGTGGTTTAATTGAACTATCTGCAGCAATTTTAATAATTTTTTTATATTTTTTTAATTTTGGTATTGCTGATGACAAAGAAGGACCTGAACCAATAACAAAAACTGTTTTCCCTTTAATTAAACTGATAATTTTCTTATTGACATTTGATTTTTTTAAAATTGAATTCAAAAGAATGGCAGATTCTGTATCTTTTTTTTCGCTATATCTGAACTCCTTTAAAATCCCAGAGTACCTTTTTTTCCAACCTAAAATCATCATATCACTCAAATTGCATTAGATTTGATAAACCATGTGGCAAAAATTGCGAATGTTGGTGTAGGCGGAAAGAATCCTGTACGAATCATGGGAATTTTGAATACTAGCCCTGAATCATTTTACAAAAAGTCTGTTAATACTAGTAAAACAAGCATAAAAAATACTGTCAAACTGATGGAAAATCAAGGTGCAGACTTTATTGATGTAGGCGGCATGTCTACTGCACCATATCTATCTACAATGATTTCAGAAAAAACTGAATCCAAAAGAATTCTTGATGCAGTTAAGATTATACAAAATGCAACAAATCTTCCAATATCTGTTGATACTTGTCGAGCAAAAGTTGCAAGTGATGCTTTAGAATATGGGGTTGAAATTATCAATGATATTTCTGGATTAAAATATGATGAAAAAATGCAAAATGTTGTATCTAAATTTTCTCCATCTCTAATTTTATGTGCATTTTCTCCAAAAGTTGTATTTGGAAATCCTGTAACTGTTACCAAAAAACTATTTAGAGAAAGTTTGGAAATAGCAAAAAAATCTCATATATCTTCAAAAAAAATTGTCTTAGATCCTGCTATTGGATTTTTTAGAAAATCTGGCAAAGGCCCATTTTTTACAAAAACTAAATCTAATTGGCTAGAACGAGATCTATCTATATTGAAAAATCTAAATTCAATAAAACAAACTTTTCCTATTTTGATCTCAGTTTCTAATAAATCATTTATAGGAAAAATTTTAGGAAAAGAAAATCCGAAGGATCGATTATTTGGCTCGATTTCTGCAGAAGTAGTATCTGTAATGAACGGTGCTGATATTATTCGCACTCATAATGTACAGGCTACTAAAGATGCTGTAATGATCGCTTCTAGATTATCAAAATAACACAAAGGCTTATAATCAATATTTTACTTTCTTAACAAGGTTTCATTGGAATTCAAAGAAGGATTAACATTTGACGACGTTCTTCTCGTACCCAAATATTCAGATATTACAAGCAGAAGCCAGACCGATCTATCTACAAAATTATCTCGAAATCTTACAATTAACATTCCATTTGTGAGTGCAAATATGGATACTGTCACTGAATCCTCTATGGCCGGTGCTATGGCTCGGGCTGGAGGGATTGGAATCATTCATAGATTTTTGACAATCAAAGAACAAGCAAATGAAGTTCTCAAAGTCAAACGATCAGGCAGTGTAATGATTGAAAATCCATATTCAATATCTCCAGACAAATCTATTGAAGAGGCACTTGATTATGCACAAGATAAAGAAATTTCTGGGTTACTAGTTGTTGATTCTAATTCTAAATTAATAGGAATTGTAACTGAGCGAGATTTGCTATTTGCAAATAGAGCCAATAAAATTCAAGATGTGATGACTAAAGATGTCATAACTGCAAAACTTGGTGTTACGTTAGATGAGTCCAAAGAAATCTTACATAAACATAGAATTGAAAAATTACCGATAGTTGATGATTCTGGAATTATCAAAGGTTTGATTACAAGCAAGGACATTACAAATAATGCTGATTTTCCAAATGCATCTAAAGATAAGAAAGGTAGGCCTTTAGTTGGTGCAGCAGTTGGAGTGAAAGGTGACTTTTTAGAAAGAAGTGAATCTCTTTTAGAAGCAGGTGCAGATGTTCTAGTAGTTGACATTGCTCATGGACATAGTGAAAATGCAATCAGTACTGTTCGCAATATCAAAAAGGCATTTCCAAACTGTGAATTAATTGCAGGAAATATTGCAACTGCTCAAGGAGCAGAGGATTTGATTAAAGCTGGAGTTGATGCTGTTAAAGTTGGTGTAGGTTCTGGTTCGATTTGTATTACTAGAGTAATTACTGGCTCGGGTGTGCCTCAATTAACAGCAGTAATGGATTGTGCAAAAATTGGCAAAGATTATGGAATTCCAATTATTTCTGATGGCGGAACTAGAACTTCAGGTGATGCAACTAAAGCTTTAGCTTCTGGTGCTTCCACTGTAATGGTGGGTAGTATGCTTGGAGGAACTGATGAGTCCCCCGGTACAGTTTTGACTAAAAATGGAAAACGATTCAAAGTGTATAGAGGAATGGCATCATTAGCTGCTTCCATTGGAAGAAAATCTAAAGAATCCGGCTCAATATCACTTGATGATGATTTGAATGATTATGTTGCAGAAGGGGTAGAAGCAATGGTTCCTTACAAAGGAACGGTAACTGATATTTTAAAACAATTAACTGGTGGTGTCCGTTCTGGATTAAGTTATTGTGGTGCTCATACTATTCCTCAAATGCAAGAAAATGCAGAATTTATCAAAATGTCAAGAGCTGGATTTGCAGAAAGCCAGCCTCATGATGTTTCTTTGATGTAGATAATTTTTTAAACAGTATCTAGAACTATTCAATCATGCTTTCTAAACGAACTGTTATTGGATTAGTAGTTGGTACTGCAATTATTGCAATTGGAGGTTATTCTTTACTTTCACATATTGGAACAATTACAATTAATGAAGATTTTACTGTAGGTGTAGGAGATTCAATGTCTTATACAATTCCTGCTCCTTCGTCCACTCCACAACATATGAAAATAGTTGGAGATACATTTGATTTGAAACTTCAAAGCCCTGCAGATGGATTGCAGATTCCAAACACTTCCTACAAAAAGGAATTATCTTTGGATTGGGTTCACCTAGAAGATGGTGAAACAAGAATTCAGATTCAAAACACAGGCGAATCTGAATTATCAATCACTGGAAAATTAATTCGTAGTTCTGATCCTATTTGGTTTACATTTGATCTTATGGTGATTACATCAGGAATGGTAATCATTGGATTCAGTATGGGCTTTACTTTAAGAAAACCCAAAGGATTTTAGCTAATCTTTGCTGAAGGGTAGGATCCTAAAACTTTCATAAATAGAGTTTCTTGTTTTATTTTTTCTAACATTTCAGAAATTTTAGGATTATTTTGATGTCCTTCAAAATCTACATAGAAATTGTATTCCCAAGTATTCGTTTTTGTTGGTCTTGATTCTATCTTTGTTAAGTTGACATTATCTTTATGGAAATTCTCTATTATTCTAAATAGCGAGCCTGGTTCATGTTTTATTGAAAATATTATTGATGTTTTGTCATTACCTGTTTCAGAATTATCTGTTTTTGATAGAATCAAAAATCTGGTATAGTTGTTTAGATTATTTGCAATATTATCTAAAATTATTGGCATTTCATATCTTTCTGCTGCATCTTTGCTAGCAATACATGCACAATTTTCTTTGTTTATCTCTTTGACCATTTTTACACTTCCTGCTGTATCATATGCAGGAATTGTTTTCATGTTATGTTCTTCAATGAATTTTCTACATTGACCTAAAGCTTGTGGATGTGAATAGACTGTATCAATTTGATCAATGTTACCAGTTCCAATTAAACAATGCTCTATTCTGTGATAGATTTCACCTGTTGCATTTAGAGATGTTGAATATAACAAATCATAACTTTCACCGACACTTCCTTCTATAGAATTCTCTACTGGTAAAATAGCGTATTGTGTTTTTTCATTAATAGTATTTTCTAATACTTCAGCAAATGTCGTTAGAGGAATTGTTTCAATCTGTTCATTGAAAAATGATCTTACTGCAGCTTCACTATAAGCCCCTCGTTCACCTTGGAACGAAACTTGTATCATTTCTTATCCTCTTAAATTTACGAAATCACTATTTCCAAAGTTTGAAGAAAGTTTTCTCTCATCAATCCATGCACAATCTGTACATTTTATTGCATCGCGCATTGGAATAACCTTTCCTCCACATTTTCTACATTTGGTAAATAAAATTCCTAAATTTGGTTCACTAATTGATGCATGAATAGTACCATTGAGATGATTTAGAATTTTTAATGTAACTATATCGTTAACTAGTGCAACATTTCTTATCCTCAAATTTCGTGTTCCACAAACACATTCAACTTTGGATGTTGTTGGTTTTCCATTGATATAATCAATTGAAACTGCAATCATGGATGACATTACTGCTGCAACTGTTCCAATAATCACATCTCCTACCCTTGGAATTGATAGCAGTTTTGGATGCTTTACGTTGACAGTTCGTGATGTCTTGTCAATGTCTTTTTCTCCAACTGTTGCTGCCCTCACCATATCTCCATCGTCAAAAGCATTATTTCCTGCCTCATATTCTTCAATAGATGCTATTTTGTCTCCTGGAAATATTGCATTTTCAGACATATTGTGAATTTTGCTTTTATGATTATAATTGTTTGTGGTTTATTGGATCTTGATAAATCATATATCTTCAAAAATTAGATGAAAATCATGAAAGCACTGGTATATGATCAATATACTGATGATGATGATTTTTCTAAAATCTTAAAAATTAAAGAAATTCCCATACCTGAACCAAAATCTAATGAAGTTATAATCAAAGTAAAAACAGCCGCTCTAAACTATGATGATATTTGGGGGATGAGGGGCAAACCTTTGGCAATTCCACTACCTCACATATCTGGTACTGATGCTGCAGGTGAAGTAACAGCAATTGGAAGTGATGTTAAAAATATCAAAGTTGGAGATAGAGTTGTATCGCATGGAAACATGTCTTGTCGAGTTTGTAAAGCTTGTACTGATGGTAGAGAATTTGATTGCAGAGAGCGAACCATATGGGGTTTTGAAACAGGTCCATTATGGGGAGGTTACTGTGAATTTACACATCTTCCAGAAGTCAACGTTGTAAAGATTCCAGAAGGTGTTTCATTTGATGAAGCAGCTGCTGCATCAATGACTTTGTTAACGTCATGGCATATGTTAGTTGGTAGAGCAAAAATTCAACCTGGACAAATAGTTTTGATTATGGGTGGTAGTTCTGGAGTTGGTAATTATGGAATCCAAATTGCAAAACTTTTTGGTTGTATTGTAATTGCTACTGCAAGCCCTGATAAATTAGATAAATTACTGGATCTTGGAGCTGATTATGCAGTTGATCACAGAAAAGAAGATTGGCACAAAGAAGTACGTTCAATTGCAAAAAAAATTCCAAAACCATTAGGGGATGTTTCTGGAGTGGATGTAATTTTTGAACATATTGGTGGTTCTCATTGGAATAAAGAACTGACTTTACTAAATTATGGTGGAACAATAGTTACAACTGGTGCAACTACTGGATATGACGCAGAAACTGATTTGCGTCACATTTTCTTTAAAGGCATCAATATTTTAGGCTCAACTCAGGGAACTAGAGCTGAATTAGAACAAGGCATGTATTGGATGTCTCAAGGTAAAATAAAATCTATAATTGATTCAATATACTCTTTAGAAGACGCTGCTATAGCCCATACAAAAATGCTCAAAGGCAAAGGATTGTTTGGAAAAATCTTGATCAAACCTGGATTATGATTAATGTGGAAGATCCAAAAACAAACTCAATCTTAGATGAAGGCAATAGGTTATTTTTACAAGGAAAACTGCAACAAGCAATTACATATTATGACAAAATTCTCGATGAAAATCCACATCATTTGAGTTCTCTTAACAACAAAGGATATGCTCTAAGTAAATTAAAAGAGTTTGATAGTGCCATGAAATGCTATGATGCTGCTCTAGAGATTTCACCAGACGATCTATCTGTTCTAGTTAACAAAATCTCATCCTTTCGGAAAAAAGGGAATTTTGAGGATGCATTGTCTATTTGTAATGATATTTTAAAGAATAACCCAAAATACAATATTGCTCTGTACCATAAAGAACGAATTTTATTTTCTATGAAAAATTTTGATGAATCCATTTTATGCTGTAATCAGATTCTAAATGATTATCCTGACAATGGGGATGTCTTGTTTGATAAATCCTGCAACTTTGTAATGTTGTCCAAGTATGATGAGGCATTAGATTTACTTGAGCATTCAATTTCTCAAGGAACACAATACAAAATTAAAGCAAAAAAATCAAAAATATTTGAAAAATTATTTGATAATGATAGATTCAAAAAATTAATTTTATAATTATAACCAATGTGGAATTTCTAAATATTCATCAATGCTTTCTTTTCGTAAAACTTTTAGAAGTGCATTAGCCTGGGGCGTAGACAATAATGGCTTATCAAATTGGTTGTCTGTAGAGATTCTTGGGCACGCAACTTGAATAAATGCATCGATTCCTCTAAGATTGTTTAATCTTTCATTTGTAATATCTGTGAGTGCAAATAACTGAACTTTTTTTCCTTCTTTTTCTAATTCCTTTTTGAATTTCAAGCCAAACACTTTTGATAGTTGTCCTTCTTTTAATCCAATAATTATTCCAAATGATTTTGCTTCTGCTGCTTTGAATATTGCTAGACTTGCTTTCTTTTTTAGCGTACGTGCAAATTCTGTCACTTCTCTGACTTCATTAAAATAAGGATCTAAAACAAACGTTGGTAAATTTGTTGATAATGCAATTCCTGCAGCATGAAAATTACTTTGCCCTAAAAATACATAGGCATCAACTTCTTTTTTTAATTCTGTTGCAGGATAAAATTCACATCCAAACACTTGGCCGTCATTTAATTGCCCTTTCCCCTTTCCAATTTTTACTTTAATTCCATTTTTTGTTAAAATCTTTTCAACTTTATCCATTTGATGCAAGTGTTGGCTATCTGTAACAAGTGAAATCAATTTTCCTTTTAACAGTTCAGTGCATTTCTCTGCAACACTATCAAATTCGACATCATCAAAAGCATCAATTAAAACTAAATTTTTTTCTAATGATTCTGTATTTATCGTATGTCCTATATTGAATTGAATTTCTGCTCCTAATATTTTTGAACCTGTAGTATTCAAATCACAGGTTCCCCATGTTGTATCTGCTAAAACATATGCTGGTATTTCATATTTTGTTGAAATTTTAATTGCCATATCTTGAACTTGAGGCAACATACCATCTGGACCATTTAGTGAAACTGATGCTGGCTTCTTTTCATCTATTTCTTTGTAAATTCTTGCCTCATCTATTATGATCAATTCAGCTTGGAATGACATGTTATTAATTTAAATCAACTGAAGCTTACAACAACTAAAAATGTCTGATCAATTAAAACAAGTCATGGAAAAGGAAACCACCCTTAATGTTGGATTTGATGATACTGATTCACCTAAGGGAATGTGTACTACTTTTCTTGCTTACAAAATTGTTGATTTATTACAAAAACAAAAAACAGAATTTTTGGATTTTCCAAGATTAATTCGATTTAATCCTAACATTCCATGGAAAACAAGAGGAAATGGAGCCGTTTCTATGAAAATAAAGACAAAAAATCCCTCCAAAATAAAAAACCAAATTAAAAATCTGGTTGAAAAATATTCTGATACAAAAAATGGTGCAAATCCTGGATTGGTATTTTTTGAAAGCGATTCTATTCCGTCTGAATTTACTAAATTTAGTAAATTGGCTTTATGGCAATTAATTAATCGAAATAGTGCAAAAAAATTTGCTAAAAAGAATAATCTTGAAATCCACTATCAAGGTAATGGTCAAGGATTAATTGGTGCAATTGGTGCTATAGGATATAATTTTCATGATCATACATTAGAACTTTTGAGTTATAGAAAAAAACCAAAATTTGGAAAGGAAAGAAAAATTTCTAACAAAAGTGTAAAAGACATGCAGGAAAAAACTTCCCCTGACACGTTTAACAGCTTTGATACCAAAAAAGGACGAGTTTTAATTACTCCACATGGACCTGATCCTGTTTTCTATGGTGTTAGAGGAGAAAATGTAGATTCTTTGCTTTATGCTACTAAAATTCTAAAAACAACTGAAAAATTAGATGGTTACATGATCTTCAAATCAAATCAAGGAACTGGTGATCATTTGAAAAATGAATTAAATTTTGAAAATATGAAACCATATGCATCTGGAAAAATTACTGGTATCATATCTAACATGCCAAAAATTGTCAAGGGAGGTCATGTATTTTTTAAAATTATTTCTAAAAATCATGAATTTTGGTGTGCCGTTTACAAACCAACTGGTATGACTAGTATTGCATCAAATTTGTTGAAAGGAGACAAAATATGTGTAGGCGGTGGGGTTAGAAAAGCTTCAAAAAACTTTCCTAGAATAATTAATCTGGAATTCCTTGATGTAATTTCTCTTGCAAAGAACACTTCATTATCGAATCCTGATTGCAAAAAATGCAATAAAAAAATGAAATCTAAAGGCGTGAATCAAGGATTTCAGTGTATTCGATGCGGGGCAAAAGCTCCTAGAAAAATTACGATTAAAAATTCAAGAAAAATAAAAAATCAATTATATCTTCCAGAAATATCTGCTCATAGACATCTGAGTAGGCCATTACAGAGAATTGGAACTGTCAACAAATCCACAAAATTTGATAAATCTCTTTCATGGTTTTGTGTGTATGAAAAGTAGCGGGGAGTAGATTTGAACTACTGAACTGCGGGTTATGAGCCCGCCGGGA
>JACNFR010000080.1 GCA_014384555.1 Candidatus Nitrosopumilus sp.
CAATACCTGCAAGTGCTCTTACTTCTTGTGCCCTAGAATATGCATCATAAACTTGATTAGAAACTTCACTGTGATCTTCTCTGGTACTTCCTTCACCAATTCCATCTTTCATTAATCTACTAAGACTCATCAAAATATTGATTGGCGGATAAACTCCTTGTCTGAACAGGTCTCTACCAACTACAATTTGTCCTTCTGTAATGTAACCAGTAAGGTCAGGTATTGGGTGAGTAATATCATCAGATGGCATTGATAAAATTGGAACTTGTGTGACACTTCCTTTTCTTCCATTGAGCTTTCCTGCTCTCTCATAAATTGTTGAGAGGTCAGTGTATAGATAACCAGGATATCCTTTTCTTCCAGGAACTTCCTCTCTTGCTGCACTAATTTCTCTTAGTGCCTCTGCATAGTTTGTCATGTCAGTCATTACAACTAAAACGTGCATTCCTAATTCAAATGCCAAATATTCAGCGACAGTTAATGCTACACGAGGTGTGATAATTCTTTCAATTGCAGGATCATCTGCAGTATTTAGAAATAGAACACTTCTTTTGAGTGCACCAGATTCTTCAAGACTTCGTCTGAAATATTCTGCTTCACTGTATTGCACACCAATTGCTGCAAATACTACAGCAAAGTCATCTTGTTTTCCAACAACACTTGCTTGTCTTGCAATTTGTGCTGCCAAAAGATTGTGAGACATACCAGAACCAGAAAATATTGGAAGTTTTTGTCCTCTAACTAGAGTCATCAATCCATCAATTACAGATACACCGGTTTGAATGAAATCTTTTGGATATTCACGTTGTTCTGGATTCATTGGTTCTCCGTTAATGTCTACAAATTTATCAGCAATTGGATCTGGTAGTCCATCTTTTGGTCTTCCTAATCCATCAAATACTCTACCAAGTACCTCTTTGGATACTGGCATTTCCATAACTTTACCTACAAATTTTGCTTTAGTTCCAGAAATTGATAATCCAGTTGTTCCTTCGAAGACTTGGACAATTGCTTTACCATTTCCTACTTCGAGAACTTTGCCTAATCTTCTTTCACCTTCAGTAGTTTCAATTTCAACTAGTTCATCAAATGCTGCACTTTCAACATCATCTACGACAACTAGAGGACCTTTGATTTCTGCAATCTTACTGTATTGAACTCCGCCTTCTGCTGTCAATTTGATATTTTTACTCCTGAAATTGCTTTGAATTGTTCTTGCATATCTTTATCTAATTGATCAAGTTTTGGCATCTCATCATCTTTGACATCCATTCTTGCTTTGAGTAAACTAGTTACTATAGACAATCCACGTATGTCAGATAACGCTGTACCTTCTTTGAGTGCTTGTTGTCCCTTTTTGTAAAAATCAACTAATAATTTCATTAATTTGAATTGTTTTTCTGGACTACAGTAAGTGTCGACATCATCAAATGAATTTTGTTGTAACAAACCAATCTTTACCATTCTTGCAACTTCAAGAATTAATTTTTCTTCATCAGGTAATGCTTCAGGACCTAAGAGTCTGACAATTTCTTTTAATGTATCTTCTCGTTGTAGAATACCATAAGTTTCACTTCTAATGCTAAACCAATCTTCACTAATGTTTTCACTCCACCATTTTGCAATATCTGCAAGATAACCAGAATAGCTGTTCATCCAATTAATTGATGGGTAGTGTCTAGAGTATGCAAGTTTTGCATCTAATGCCCAGAAAGTTTTGATAAATCTCATTGTGTGAGTTGTAACTGGTTCTGTAAAGTCACCACCGGATGGAGATACAGCACCAATCAAAGTAACAGAGCCATCACGTTCTGGACTACCAGATGCTTGAACACGACCTGCTCTTTCATAAAATTCTGCTAATCTAGATGCTAAGTATGATGGATAACCTTCTTCTGCAGGCATCTCTTCTAATCTTCCACTCATTTCTCTAAGTGATTCAGCCCATCTACTTGTAGAATCTGCTACAAGTACAACGTCTTTACCCATATCTCTGTAATATTCTGCAATTGTGACACCAGTGTAGATACTTGCTTCTCTTGCTGCTACTGGCATGTTACTAGTATTTGCGACAAGGACAGTTCTATCCATTAATGGTTTTCCACTACGTGGATCTTTAAGATGTGGGAATTCAACTAGTACTTCAGTCATTTCATTTCCTCTTTCACCACAACCAATGTAAACAACAACTTGAGAATCAGCCCATTTTGCAATCTGGTGTAATGTAACAGTCTTTCCTGTTCCAAATGCTCCAGGGATTGAACCGGTTCCACCTTTTGCAATTGGGAAGAAAGTGTCAATGACACGTTGTCCGGTTAAGAGGGGTACAGTTGGATCATATCTTTTATTGTAAGGACGTGGTTTTCGTACAGGCCATCTGTGATACATTTTAACAGGAATTGATTGTCCGTCTTTCTCAGTAGTGGCCATTACAGTTTCTAAATCATAATCTCCTTCGGATACAAGGTTTGAAAGTTTTCCACCCGGATGATCTGGTGGCAACATAATAGAGTGTTCAATAAGATCAGTTTCTTGAACAGTTCCGATAATATTTCCTGCAGAAACTTCATCGCCATTGCTTGCTGTTGGAACAAAATGATATTTTTTTGTCATATCAACTGCAGTTGTTGTGATGCCCCTTCCAATGAAAGAACCAGATGCTTTAGATAATTCTCTTAGTGGTCTTTGAATTCCGTCATAAAGTTGTCCAATGATTCCAGGACCTAATAATACACTAAGTGGGTTTCCAGTACCAACTACAGGCTCTCCTGGTTTTAATCCACTTGTTGATTCGTATACTTGAATAAATGCTACATCGCCTGTAAGTCTAATAACTTCGCCTACTAATTTTGAATTTCCTACAGTTACAGTCTCATACATTTTTGCATCAGACATACCGTCTGCTCTTACAGCTGGGCCACTTACCCAAACAATTCTACCTTGAGCTGCCATTTTCTAATTTCCCACTCCGAATTTTGCTGCAATATCTTTCCTAATTAAAGGCTTCAGACGTTCAATTCTGGCATCAAGAGTATTATCAAATGTCATTGCTCCATCCTTAGACTTGATGATTACGCCGCCAATACATTCAATGGTATCTGATGATAGTTCAGATCCAGGAAATCCAGATAGCGTAGATTGAACAACATCACGATCTTTAGAATTTGCAGATACTATAACTTCAGATGTACCTAAAATTCTGATTGATTCATCTAATAATGATTTTATCAAATTAGCATAATCACCACTGCGTTCATTATTTGTAATTTCGTCTAATGCCTTTGTAAAGACCTTATCAACAGAGGCTTCTAATGTTAAAAGTTGTTTGTTTCTAGCCTCAATATCAGCACCGCCGATAATCTGTTTTTCAATTTTATCTGCTTCTTTCTTACCATCTGCAATAATTTTGTCATATTCTTTTTCTAATTTAGGAATAGCATTATCAAGAGTTTGATTTGAGTCAGTTAAAGCAGAATCTATGCTAGATTCGATCTCTTTTTGAGTTTGATTAAGGATTTTATCGATAGTTTGTTCTAAAGCAAGATTTGCCAATGGGTGCCATTTATCCATAATAGATTTTAATGTTTGGGAATGAATAGACAAATTCAGAAAGATATTAAAATCAAAGAAATTACCGATGGATTATCTTGGTTGTGGCCGATCTAAAGCTTGGAAGTTTGATTTTACCAAGAAGTGACTCTCCAAGAGCAATTTCTAGATTAACTGAATTTGAATGGTTTCACAAAATTGATACTGAAAATGACCTAGTCACACCAGAAATTGACGATTTATTATTAGATGCTCAGCAAATTTACCAATCTATTGATGATGTGGTTAAAGGTCTGGGTATTCCTTCAATGGTAGGAATTTTAGAGATAATGTTCAAAGGTACAACAATCAAGAAGAAAGATTACGAAATTGATGAGATAGAAGAAATGATAGTTGACCTTAAAAAAAGAACGCCAACAATCATTGATGAACCATCTAAACTTTTAGAGGTACAAGCATCACTGAAACGCTCACTTGAGGAATACACATCACTGAAAGAAACATTAGAAATTGCCAAGAAGCTAAGTATTGATCTTTCAGGATTTGGATTAATGAAGTATTTTTATACAAATCTTTTTGTCATAAACTCTGCTGACTTTGAAGAAATTAGTAGAGCATTAGAAGGAATTACATTTTACAAATATGAACTAGCAAGTAAAGAGAAAGCAGCAATTCTTGTAATTTCCAGTACAGGCGATTCGGATAAAACCCTCAAAATATTAAGAGGATTTAATGCAAATCCCTTTGTAATTCCAGAAGGGATCTCTCAAGTTCCATCTGAAGCATATGCATTGGCAGAATCAAAAATTAAAGAATTAACTGAGAAACAAAAAGCAAATACGAAACAAATTGCAAAGATTACAAAAAAGATTAGACGAGATATTTTAGCAATTCATGAAGAGGCTCAAGTAGCCAAAGATGTTCTGGAGACAGTTAGAAAACCAGCAGGAACAAAACATTTTGCAGTAATTCAAGGATTCATTCCATCTAAAATGGAGGAGAAATTCAAAGATTCAACTAAACAATGGATGTCAGTAGTTGAAGACATCACTGATCCAAAACTAAAAGAAGAAATTCCAACATTATTTGATAATAAAAAATTCGTGAAAACGTTTGAAGTAATTACAGAAAGTCAAGGCATTCCAAAACATGGTGAAGCAGATCCAACTCCAATGATTGCTCTAATGTGGCCAATTTTCTATGGACTAATGTTTGCAGACATGGGCCACGGTCTATTACTAATGGGAATGGGATTATTATTCAAATTCAAAGGACAAGGCACACTTTCAAGATGGGGCATGTTAATTGCAATATCTGGTGCTTCAGCTGCAATAGCAGGTGTTGGTGCAGGTGAGGCCTTTGGATTCCATCTGGATCATATGGGACCATTAGAAGGCTTGTTAGAAGAAGGTGGAGCATTGCATTCAGTTAGTTGGATTGTAGGTATTCTTAGTGTAGCAGAATTAACATTTGATCAAGTCATCAATATACTCAAAGTTTCATTATTCATTGGAATTGTTCACTTGGTTTGGGCAATGGTTCTAAGAGTGAAGAGATTAGCTGCAGAAGGTCACAAGTTTGTTATGTTTATGGAAGCAATTCCTAACATTACGCTTTATGGTGGAATTGTCGTCATCATGATGTGTGCAATTGGAGCTAATTATGACGTGATGAACATGTATTCTAAAGTTCACACTGAAGCAGTTCCTTGGGTTACAATTTTCTTAGGAGAATGGGCAGAAGTATGGATTATTACAAGAATTGCAGTTGTGATTATTATTACATCAATGATCTTGATGATAGTTGGCGGCATATTACATGCTAAGAAACATCCTGAAGATGGAGGTTCGGCTGCAAATGTGGTCATGGAAGTATTTCTTGGAAAGACAGTAGAAAGTTTAGCACATACAATTAGTTATGCTCGATTAGGAATTATGTTACTTGTACACGCTGCATTGCTCATGACAGTCAACAATGCATTTCAATCACTTGGAGGTGCAAGTTCAGGTGCTGCAATGGCCATGATAATTGGAGGAAACTTGGGAATTATGATGATTGAGGGATTAATTGTATACATCCAGTCTCTCAGATTGCACTTGTATGAATTCTTTACAAAATGGTATGATGGTGGAGCACAGCCATTTAGGCAAATTAGACCAGAGTTGATTTACAATCAATTTGTTTGGAAGAAAAAATAGAAAATTTTAATTATTTTCATAAAGATTTACTGTAACTTTTGTAGTCCAGGGCTTTAGATTGTCAGGAAAAATTACTAGCAAGCCACTATCTTTTTTGATATTGTTACATGTGCCACTGTAACTCTGTTTATTTTGAGCATAGCATCCAGATTCTGTGTAATAATCAAATTTGGAATTTACAAAGTTTTCACGTTCCAAATAGGAGGAAACAAAATAAACATCAAAACCCAAATCTTTGTTATCAGTTTTCACACTATAATCGTATGATGTGGCATCCTGTGAAGTACAAATTGGGAAAAATTGCGCATATCCATTTTTGATTGTTAATTGTTGTTCTAAATTATCATAATTTTTGTTCTGAATATCAGGATATACAGAAACGCTAGGATCTGTACTTAGCTGTTGTCCTTGGACATATTCTATTTCATGTCTAACAGCATCCACTGCTTTTCTATACAGCATTGGTTGCCATTCTTCTTGACAATTACTGAATTCATGCTTTAATTCGACATATGATTTACCGTTGATTTCATGAAGTTGATTTTCATTGTATTCTTTAAATTCAGCATCAAATACATGATTTACATCACTAATTTTATCTGATTTGTGCCAGGTGTTTGTTACTTCAAAAATAATATTCTTTGAATCACTTTGCCATTCAGATAATAGATGAACATATACTGAATACTTGTTTACAACTTGGGTTTCTGATGCAAAAATTAAATGTCCAAAAAACATGTTTACAAAAATTATTGAAAATGCAAGAACTGGGATTATTACATAGAATATTTTATTCATTTTTACCTCCAAAACAGATAAAAGATAATTTCGAATTTGTCATTATTTTTCTACTGGTAATTCGGGTTTATTTCCCCATTCACCCCATGATCCAAGATAAACACGGACATTTTTGAATCCCAATTTTTTCAAAACCAAAAATGTATTAGCAGCCCTATATGCCCCTTGACAATAAGTGATGATTTCAGTATCTTTAGGAATTTCATACATTTTTGATAATTCTTCATCATTTTTGAAAGTGCCATCTTTTGTGATATTTTGATTCCAATCAACATTGATTGAATTTGGAATATGTCCAGATTGCGCTGCTCGAATTATACTTCCATCATATTCTCCTGGAGAACGAGCATCAAGGATTTTCAAGGATTCTAAATTATCTCTAATGTATTCAAACCCTGAAATAATATCTGAGTTGATTTTTCCTGAAAATTTAGAAGGTTTGAAACCATTGGGTTTTGTCTCAGTTGAAAGATTCTCTTTTTTCCATTTTGTAATTCCTCCATCTAGCATGGAGACATTTTGATGAGAAAAATACATCAGAATCCAAACTCCTCTTGCTGCAAGCATTCCAGAAACTGAATCATAAAAGATGACTTTTTTCTTTGGTGTCACTCCAAGAAATGAAAGAAGGTTTTGAGTTTGATTGTTAAAATTTTCAATTCCTTCTTGAGTTGTATCAATCCAATGAAATGCAAATAGATCCAAATGGACGGCTCCTGGAATATGTCCTTCAGAATATTCTTTGAAAGAGCGTGTATCAGCTATGATAACTTCAGAGTCATTTAGAATTGAATTTAGTTCAGTTGTAGAGATTAGCATGATTTAGATAAAATGATCAAATGTAAATTGATTTGGATTAAAATAAAAAGAAGAAAAGAAAAGGGTTTTTCTATTCGTTAACGTATGCTCTTTCGCCATGCTGTGCCAAATCAAGACCAATCTCCTCTTCTTTAGGAGTGACTCTGATTCCGCCCGGCCATACGGCATCCATTACTTTGAGGATTACAATTGTAACACCAAAGGCATAGCCTATTGATATTGCAGCACCAATGA
>JACNFR010000026.1:0-4189 GCA_014384555.1 Candidatus Nitrosopumilus sp.
ACTTCATTATTTGGTGAACAAAATGAAAAGTTTTTGATTGGATTGAAACAATCATCTGGAATTCCAAATTCCTTGATATTTTGAATCCAGGTAACTCCACTAGTTCGAACTGTCTCGGCAATTGAATTTTCTTTTTCAAGTAAAGCCACCTTGATACCTTTCTTTGCTGCAGCAAATGCTGCTGAGGATCCTGCTGGTCCACCCCCAACAATCACTAAATCATAATCATATTTTTCAGACAATTAGTTTCAATCATAATGACCTAGGATATAATTTTGAGGTAGTCTTGATTATTTTTTTAGCACTGGTGTACCTGATGTGTCGTTTTCTCTTTCTGAATCAAAAGTTTCCATATGTGCTGGATCTCTGTGCATAAAGCTATGAGTTTCTCCTTCTGTTTTTCTACAGAATTTTGAATGAATTGTCTCCTCAATTTTCAATGTTGTTTCATTTTCATGAAATAGACGTTTTCCACAGTCTGGACATGTAAATTCAGGCATGAATTCCGTCAGTATCAAATGTATTTAGATGTTTCATGCTTTTTGAGAATAATTCCTTCTCAACCGAAACTTTAGATGTTTATTGATATGTGAAATATTATGGATGAATCTGAGATTGGATCGTTTTTGATGTGGTCTGCAATAACTGGAATAATTATGATTGTTACTGGGTTTAGCTATCGTGCATATTTAAAAAAGAACACTCTTGGGTCTTGATTTGTTTTTTATCTTCTAATGTTGGTTCATTGTTCTTCAATTGCTTTAAGAATATCATTTTATAGATTTTCTCTAGTTGCCATGAACCATGTGAATTTTAGATTTGAAAATCTATCTTATGATTTTGAATTTGATTGATAAATTATCCTTCTGAAGCTGTTTTGCCACCATCTACATTCAAAATGGTTCCTGTAACCCAGTTTGCTTCATCTGATGCCAAATACAATGCAGCATTTGCAACATCTTCTGGTTCTCCCACTCTTGCTAGAGGTAATCTTTCTTCAAGTACTTTTCTTGCTTGTGGGTCATCAAGATATGGTTTGATCATTCCAGAATTAATAATTCCTGGATTGACACAGTTACATCTGATATTTTTTCTAGCATATTCTACTGCAATAGATTTTGTAAACATCGAAATTGCAGCTTTTGTGGATGAATATACTGCTAAATGTACTCTTGGTATTGCTCTTTCACTTGAAATTGAGCCAACGTTGACGATGGTACCACTTTTGACATCTGACATTTTTGTAAGTACTGCTTTTGTCATGTGGAATACTCCTAACAAGTTTACATCGATTAATTTTTTAATTTCTGAATCTTGCATTTCATGAAAATGCACTGGATCATTAATTGCTCCTGCATTGTTTACTAGAATGTCTATTTTCCCATATGTATCCATAATTTGGTTTACTGCTTGCAATACTTGGGATTCATCAGTTAAATCACATGATATTGATGCAGTTGAATCTTCATTACCTATCTCTTTTCTGGTAGTCTCTAACTTCTCTAAATTCCTTGCAACTAGGATGACTTTGGCTCCTTCTTCAGCAAATCTTTTTGCAATTCCTTTGCCTATGTCACTTGATGCCCCTGTAACAATGGCTACTTTTTCATTTAAGCGCATGATTTTGTATATTATTCATAACTTATAGAATTTTTGTTAAATCCTACTCATGATATTGGTCTGTTTTATTCATTAATTTTTTTGAGATATTCGATAATTCCTGTATAATCTATATCTCCAAGACCTTCATTGATTGCACTTTCATACACTTCTTCAGCCTTGGTAATCATTGGCAGTTTGATCCCTAAAGATTTTGCAGTGTTTGTCATCGTGGTGATGTCTTTTTTTAGATTTGATAGTGTGAATGTTGCATCGTATTTCCCGTCTATCATTTTGTATGCCTTTTTTTCACTCATTCCAGTTTTGAAATATGTCGAATTTAGAATCTCGAGAAATATTTTTGGATCTACATCTGATTTTTTTACTAAAGTTATTCCTTCGGCTAACGCTAATGCCAACATGGTAATTTGAAGATTCATGGCTAATTTTATAGAATGTGCAACTCCGCTTTCTCCTATGAAAAATACTTTGTTGGCAATTGAATTGAAAACTTTTTCACATTTTTCAAAACTTTTCTTATCTCCTGATGCCATCATAACTAAATCTCCTGTAATTGCAACATTTGGACCGCCCATAACAGGTATGTCTAATTTACTAATGTTGGAATCTTGAAATTTCTTTGTAATATTTTTTGATTCTATTGAATCAATGGTGCTCATGTCTGCAACAATTAGTTTTTCATGACTGCCTTTGATAATTCCATTCTTTTCAAATGAAATTTGTTTTACTGCATTAGCATCCTTTACTACAATTATCACTAATTCAGAATTCTCTGCAACTTCTTTTGGGGATTCAACTATTGTTGCTCCTTTTTCTTTCAACTGTATTGTTTTCTCTTTTGTTCTGTTGTATGCTGTAACTTTAAAATTTGAATCTAACAGATGTAATGCTACTGCATTGCCCAACATCCCTAATCCTATTACTCCTATTTTTTGCAAATGTTTTTCTCCAATAATGTTATCTTAATGTCGTTCTTCATTTTGAATTTCCCAATGTTTATTTCCAAATCTTGAAGCTGCAAATTCTAACTGTCCTATTGTTTTATCTCCTTTTTTGATTTTTGCAAAATCTAATTTCTTCATTTTAAAGATTTTTTCTTTAGGTTTGTATCCTCCTTCAATTACTTTTATCTTGAATCTTTTACTTGCTTTAATGATCATTTTTCTTGCACTCTGAACATTTCCAATCCACGAAAACATTTCAAAATCGCCAAAGTTCTCCGTACTCACATTATATCCATACAATCTTGCTTCTAATTTTATTGACTGTGATTTTGCCTGTTCATTTAACCATGAAATCACTTCTTCACCATGACCTTTTTCAATTCCAAACGTTTCTGAATCTCCCATGTAATTACATTGATGATATTAAACCATAATAATCATTTTCAAATTACTGTTAAACTAAAATATTGAGTTGATAGTAATATTTCATGCTCACAATTGATTGCAAGGATGTAGTGTCGATAAAGAATGACTTACTTGTTTATGTGGCAGATCAAGTGGCTGCGATTC
The DNA here is from genome assembly GCA_014384555.1 of Candidatus Nitrosopumilus sp. Lineage (GTDB taxonomy): Archaea > Thermoproteota > Nitrososphaeria > Nitrososphaerales > Nitrosopumilaceae > Nitrosopumilus. The sequence goes on from JACNFR010000026.1 coordinate 3,135, forward strand.
CTACTTTGAAACATCATCAATTTACCTTATCTTCATTTGACGATGATGAAATTATTGATGTCTCTATAGTAATTTCTGCAATAAAGGAATTTTTAGATTCTATTGATGAGGGACGTAATTTTGCAGTCATTTCTAATAATGATACCATAAACATTACATCTATTTCTGGAAAAGTGATTGAGAGACCTACTGTCGAATCCGAACATGAAATGTTTTCATGTACTCATTGTGGATTTGTAACTCAATACCAAGTAGAATTAAATGCTCATATGAGAATTCATTATATCTAATTTTTTTTTCAAATTTTTAATTAAAAAGTTTTTTTTGATTACTGGCATTTCTGATGCCATTGAGAAAGTATATTGTGAAAATCTATTTTGATATTCTGAAATGAAATTATTTGCAACTTTTGGTGTGTTGAACCTTGTCCTTATCCCATCTATGTCTACTTGATTTCCAAATATGTCATAACTTACAATTTTGTATTGATTTGGCTTTACAACGCATTTTGTACAATACCATAATGTGCCCAATATTACGACAAAAAACCCTGTTACAAATTTATCAAATATTTTTCTCATATCTTGATTTTCAACAGGATCTTTATAAGCACTGATTACACAAAATGTTTGTGAAAAAGTCTTCAAAAAATAATGTCACTAAGGTATATTGTGAAAAATGTGATCTAGTTTTTGAATCTCGCGAAAAATTTGAAAATCATTTCGATAGTCACTCTTCAAGTATTCCATGTGATGTATGTCCAATTGACACTGCTATTGCAAAATTTGTAAATCTCTTTAAACGAAAATCTTCACGTAATTTGGAATAAGTTTTTTTAACCAATTTTATCTGATTTGAATTATGAATAAAAAAGGTGTAATTATAGGCGTAATTGTAATTGCAATCATTGCCGGTGTTGTGGCCTCTCTTTCCGTACCTGCTTCTGAAACTGTTAATTTGGATATGGGCAGAACTCACGGTACTATCTCGACTGCTATGGGTTCTCCTGTTTTAGGTGATCCTTCTGCTCCAATCACTATTGTTGAATTTGGAGA
>JACNFR010000026.1:5166-7505 GCA_014384555.1 Candidatus Nitrosopumilus sp.
AAAATTGAATGTAAATTTGATCCAAATTCTTGATGGATTAGAAATTACCACTTAGGCAAACTTTTACAACCTTGAACTGTATCTTGCAGTCTTTTCAAGTCATATTGTGACATTCATCTATATTCCAATTAGGCCTGGTAGGAGAGATCCAGAAGCCGATGAAATTGAAGATGCTGAAGATTAACATTCGTCACAAATTTCTATTGTAATTTGATACATTTTGAAATAAGCAAAGTTGAGATATTTATTTGCCTATTTTAGATCTAACGTGATGCAGAATTGGAATTTGATTTTTGGAATTGCCATCATCTCAAGTCCTATTCTTTTTGCAATGATTGCATTTCCTGATTCCATAGCTTGGAGTTGGAATGAGGGGAGAGGTGGATACTTTTTTGCTCTAATTTTTATTGTTGCTGAATTAATTGGACTAAAAATTGTCATTTCTAAGAAAAAATTACTTTCTGTAATTCCTATGGCTCTTGTAACAATTGCTTATCTGATTTCATTGGAATATGGTCTAAGAGAATACATTATTGAATCTGCAGAATTGTTTGATGTACAATTAATCTATTCTTGGACATGGATGTGGGATTTTGTCGTTATGGCAATATTTGTTGTTGCTGCACTGAGTATTTTCTTTGGAAAACGTTGGATTAGGATTGCTCCTGCTGGTCCTATCTTTCTAACTGGAACTGCCATCATTCTCTCACTTGATGCATTTTTCCCATATGATACACTTGGTCCACTTCAATACGTTGTTCCATACTTTGTTCAGGCAAATGTGTGGTTGATTACCGTGCTTGATCTTGGAACTGCAGTAGCTCGTGATAATGTAATGTTTTTGCGTGGAGATCATGGTTCAATGGCTCTTCAAGTATTTTGGCCATCAGCTGGTGTTCACAGTATTGTCATATTCTCATTAGTAATTGGAGCGTTCATGTTAAAACTAAACATTCCTAGAACTCGAAAAACAATTTATTTCATTTTAGGAATTATTGGGACAATTATTGTTAATTTAATCCGAATTTTTTCATTATCTTGGTATGCCCTCAAAGTCACTACTGATCCTGTGGCCTGGGAGGAATATCATAAAATTGCAGGTGAGATAATGTTCTTGCCTTGGCTTTTTGCATTTATTCTTGTTGTAGTAATAATAGAATCCAGGCGCCTAAAAAAGTCCGAAAGATAATTTATTTCTAAAAATAAGATGTGATGTCACTTTGTCCTTGAATTTCTGATAATTCTGAAACTTTCACTCCTATCCTTCTAATCGTTATAGTTTGATTCTCTAATGCTTCTTTTAGTAGTGTATTTGCCGTTTTCTGCAATTCTTCGATACTTGCTGTGGGACTTTTTAGCATTCTGGATTTTGATTTGTTTGATAAATCTGATTGAACAAAATGTATTCCAACTGATTTGAACATTCTATTCTTTTTTTTCACAACACTGTGTACTTCATTACAAAGTTCTTTGATATTTTCAGACAAAAATTGATAATCTTTTGAATCATTCTTTAATGTTGAAATTTTACTATATTGAATACTTGCTTCACGTTCTTTGACTGGATCATTATCTATTCCTCTAACTGCATTATAGATATACGCTCCAGTTTTTCTTCCAAATTCTTTATTCAAAGTAAAAATATCTACTTTTTTTAAATCATGAATTGTTTCTAATTTCATCTCTAAAAATCTCTCCTCTGTTTTTTTACCAATGCCTGGTATCTTTCTGATTTTTAATTGTTCTAAAAACACTTCTGTCGTATTTGGTGATACCAATGTTAGGCCATCTGGTTTTTGAAAGTCAGATGCTATTTTCGAAATTAATTTGTTAGGTGAAATCCCTACAGAGCAACTAAGTTTAATTTTATCTCTGATAGAATTTTTAATTTGTTGTGCTAAATGAAATGCCTTTTCAAAATTACCTTCAACTCTTTCTGTTACATCCAAATATGCCTCGTCTCTACCTACATATTCAAAAATATCTGCATTTTCTTTCATAATTTCCATGGCTTTCTCTGACATTTTTGAATAGAAATCAAAATCTACAGGTAAAAAAACTGCATCACTTCTTTCTTGCAATCTTTTTTTAGCAAATGCAATTGGAATTCCAGATTTAACTCCGTATTTTCTAGCTGTATAATTTGCAGTTGCAATGGCTCCACTATCTCCACCTCTATCTGAAAAAACACAAACACACACAGGTTTTGATCTTAATTCTGGTGATCTTGTTTCTTCACATTGTGCATAAAAATAATCAAAATCTATGTGGAAAACTACTCTGGTTTCCAATACTTTCCTAGACTGTTTTGATTATTACTGTTTTGTGTATTCATCTAA
>JACNFR010000057.1 GCA_014384555.1 Candidatus Nitrosopumilus sp.
ATACTTTGCAGTATGGTGGCCATTATATTCTGGCTACTAGGAGGTAATTCTTTTGATGGTTGTTTTCGTTGCATTAAATCACTAAAGTTCGATGACGGCTTTCTTTTGTTCATCGGTTAATAGACGGAAACCGTCTTTGTCCATAATTGCGATGTTAATTCCATCGCCCGTACCAATGTTTCTAACTATTGCGGCTTTAACAGCTCGTAGAGCTACTTGTTTTGCTTCTTCAATTGTAAGATCTTCTCTATATTCTTCTTCAAGTAAACCATATGCTACTGGAGAACCGCTACCAGTTGTAACATAGGATTTTTCTTCAACTGAACCAAACATATCGACATTGAATAATGCAGGACCATTTGCATCATATCCACCAAGTAAGATATCAGCCATGAATGGATATCCTCTATTTTGATGAAATATCAAAGAGCAAAGTCTTGCAAGTGAATGAATTGAGATATCACCCTGTTTTTCAACTCTATGAAGATTGGAATGATAACGTAAAATATCTACAATATTTTGTGCATCTGCAACACCACCTGCCAGGGTAAGTCCTGCATGTTGATCAATTTGTTGAATTTTCATAGTATTGTTATTTGCAATGAAATAGCCTGCACTAGCTCTCATGTCAGCACATAATACGACACCATCTTTAGCCTTGATACCTACAGTGGTAGTCCCATGCAAAATTTTTTCTTCAACGTTATTTGACAAAATACACCTAAGATAATGTGAAGTGAATCTATCCCTTTTAAATAACTTTTTGATCCCTTGAAATCATAAATAATGATGAAAAGCCAAGATCGCATGGATTCACACACGATGGAATTACCTAGACAAATTGTTGTGGGTGAAAAAAATATTAATGAATTTGCAGAATTTCTTCAAAATCTAACTAAACCTAAGAAAATATCATTAATTTCAGGAATTCATGTAAAAAAAATTCTTAAACAAAAAATTGAAAAATCATTGAAAAGTAAAAAAATTAAATTTGTTTGGCATATATCAAAAGATAATCAGTTTAGTAATCTAAAAAAAATCCAAATTGATGTAAAAAAAGATCACAGCGATATAATTGCAGGAATAGGTGGTGGTCGTTCTGTAGATACTGCAAAAATGGTTGCTTTTAATTTAGATATTCCATTCGTTAGTGTGCCTACAGCAGCTTCACATGATGGAATAGCTAGTCCATTTGTTTCAATAAAAAGCGATAAACCTCATTCTATTATTGCTACTGCGCCTCTAGGTGTTTTTGTAGATATTGACATTATCAAAAAGGCACCATCAAGATTACTCGCAAGTGGATGTGGTGATTTGGTAGCAAATATCAGTGCTGTTAAAGATTGGAAACTAGGTCGAGATAAAACAGGTGAATATTACGGAAGATATTCAGCAAATTTAGCAATAATGAGTGCAGAAATAGTTATGGAAAAATCTGGGCAATATGCCAAAAAAGGTCTAGATGCTAGAGTAATTGTTGAAGCTCTGATCAGTGCAGGAGTTGCATCATGTATTGCTGGAAGTAGTAGACCATGTTCAGGTGCTGAACATCTTTTTTCACATGCATTAGACAAAATTGCACCAGGTAAAGGACTACATGGTGAAAAATGTGGATTAGGTGCAATTATGATTACAAAACTTCAAGGACAAAACTGGAAAGAAATTGTAAAAACATTGAAAGACGTAGGAGCTCCAACTACTGCAAAACAAATTGGTTTAACTGAAGATCAAGTGGTTGATGCATTAATGATTGCGCAAGATTTACGACCAGAAAGATATACAATTCTAAAAGAAATTGAAATGACTGAAAGAAGGGCTAAAAATCTTGCAAAGAGCACTAAAGTGATTTAAGTAGTTTTTTGTTCAGGAGCTTTTTCTTTTGTTTCAGGTTTCTTGGCCTGAGCTTGTTTGTTGATGTGTGTTTCAACAAAACTTACTTTTTCTAAAGTTGGAACAAATTTGAAAACATCTAGTTGAATAAAGTGTTTCATGATTTGTAATCCATCAGCACGTAAAATTTCTTCAGGAATGGTAATGTTTACTTCTTTATCTTTTAAATCAAATGCAATTTTTGAATCTTCAACAGGTAATCTGTTTTTGAGAATTCCATCTACTTTATCATTTGGAGAAGTAAGTGATTTAATGACATTGACATCAAATAGAATTGTTTTTCCTGCATATCTATGATTGTAATCTACTTGAACTCTACCAGAACCGATATAACGAATAATTCCTCTTTTATTATCAACTTCAATTGTATCACCAACTGTAACTTTTTCTGCATCCTCTCCTAATTTTCTAATAGGAATCATTCTAACTTTTCCAGAATCTCTTTCACCAAAACCCTTGTCTGGTGTAACTTCTACTGTGAGTTTATCACCAACTGCTGTTTTTGCAAGAGCTTCATCAAGTCCTTTTAGAACAGGGTAAGAGACTTCGCCAATTGAAACTAGTTTTGGCATATACTTGACATTTTGTTCATGAATAGAATGTTTTTTTGCATCTGCTTCAATAGTGGTATCAAAAATCTCTTCAGTATCTTTTACTCTTGCAGTATAATCAACTAAAATTAATGATCCTTTATCAAATGTCAATGTGATCGGTCTCGAATTTCCTTATATTAAGTTAAGCGAGAAATGGATGAAGACTATTTTTGATAATATCAAATTAACAGGGTTTAGAGAGCTTTTAGTTTTTCTTCTGCAGTTTTGAGTCCTGCTTGAGAATCTACATCATATCCCATCATTGCCAATGTAGATGAAATTGCAGAGATAGTTCTCATGACATGATAAGGACTAACTTCTCCCATACATCCAACTCTGAATACTTTACCTTTAAGATCACCAAAGCCACCAGCGACTAGTACTTTGAATTTATCAGCTAGTGTACTTCTGAAAGTTTTGTCTTCAAGTCCATCCAAATAATTTAATGCAATAATTGAGATTGAACGATCTTCTTCTTTTGCAAATGGAGATAGACCCATTGCGCTTAATCCAGAGTATAATGCATCTGAACAAACTTTATGACGTTTAAAGACATTTTGTAGTCCTTCTTCTAAAATTATGGATAATGCTTCTCTATATGCATAAAGTAATGGAAGTGCAGGTGTGAAAGGAGTATGTTTTTCTCCATCATAGAATTTGAAGTATCTTGCTAAATTGAAATACATTGTAGCTGGTGGATTTTCAATCATGTATTTTTTGGCTTTAGCACTAACAGATATTGGTGAAATTCCTGGAGGTGCAGCAATTGCTTTTTGTGCACCAGTCATACATACATCAATATTCCATTTATCAACTGGAAGTGGAGCACCACCAAGTAGTGAGACTGAATCTACTACATAGAATGCATCATTTCTAGATGTCAAGTCAGATACTTTATCAAGATAATTTACCATTGTTCCAGTTGAAGTTTCATTGTGGACAACATAGAATGCCTTGACATCCTTATTGTTATCAAATGCTTCTTTTACTTGATCAAAAGTTGCATTTTCTCCTGGTGGGGTTTGTAGTTTTACAACATTACCACCTTGTCCTTCGATTAATTGTGATAATCTATTACTAAATTCACCATTTACAGGAATGATAATTTTATCGCCTTTTTTAACTAAATTTACAACTCCTGCTTCAACTGCACCAGTTCCGGATGCAGATAATGCTACAATATCGTTTTGTGTTTCAAATACTTGCTGAGTTTTTGCAACAACGTCAGTATACAATTCTACAAAATCATCACTTCTATGATTGATAATAGGTGCAAGCATTGCCCTCATTACTCTGTTAGGTACATTTGTTGGACCAGGAAGCATTGAAAGATATTCCATATGTTATCTATCATCAGTTATTTTGGGGTTTATTTATAATTAGAGATTTTTCAAATGTTCTTTAGCACCAGTTTTTTCCAAAAAATTTCTAGTTCCATCAGGAACAAGATCATCCCATTTTTGATCGCTAATTATTAGATCTCGTATATTAGTTCCAGATAATGATTCTCTGTTTAAAAATGGAATAGGGAGAACTTGGATATTTCTTTTTGAATACAGATGATTTGTTAATTCATCATTTGAAAAAATTATATCAAATTTTGGCACAATGGTATCTATTTTTTCAATCCATCTCATATGATTATCCACATCTGGAATAAAGTAAATTGAAATTCTCTCTTTCATCGAATCATCAATAGATGATAGAATCATTTCTTTTCTTTGTTCTGCAGTGAATGGATTGTTTTTTTCTACAGAAATATTAGAACTGCCCAATCCTACCCATAATTTATCAACTTTCGATAGTGCAAATTGTAATGCTTCAAGATGACCTAAATGAAATGGCTGAAATCTTCCTATCAAAAGACCATTCATACAAACTATAGAAAATTTCTTTTTAAAAAACTATCATAAAGAGCAGTAATCAGAAAAAAACATGGATTTCCTAAAAATTAATGGAGGTCATGGTGAGGGAGGAGGACAAATTATTCGTTCAGCAATTGCACTTTCATGTATTACGAAAAAATCAATTCATTTAGAAAATATTAGAAAGAATAGAAAAATTTCAGGATTAAGGCCACAACATCTTACAGCAATAACAATACTTCAAAAAATTGCAAATGCAAAAGTCATTGGAGCAGAAATTGGATCAACAGAACTAAAATTTATTCCAGGTAATATTGAAAATTTAGATTTAGAAGCAGATGTTGGAACTGCAGGAAGTATTCCACTAATTTTACAAGTTTTAATTCCAGTAGTTGCTCTTTCACACAAGAAACTTGATTTAAAAATTAAAGGAGGCACAGATATTCTTTGGAGTCCTACTATTGACTATACTCAACATGTTCTAAGAGAAGCATACTCAAGAATGGGTATAAAATTTTCATTTGAATTATCTAAACGAGGTTATTATCCAAAAGGAGGTGGAGAAATTAATTTACAAATTTATCCATCAGATCTAAAATCAATATCATTTTCAAAAAGAAAAACAAATGATGTAAAATTAATTTGTTCATTTTCAAAACTATCAAATGAAGAAATTGAAAATAAAATTAAAGAAATCGTAAAAAAACTAAATGCTGAAAATTTAATTGTTAATGTAGAAATTAAATTAGAAGAAGCATTAGATTCAGGTGCATCAATGCTAATTTACAGTATTGATGATAATTCTATTATAGGAATTGATGCATTGTATAATAAAAAAACATGTAAATTTGATTTAGATATTGATAAATTTATTCAAAGTTATTCTATAGATGATAATTTAGCAGATATGATAGTCGTTCCTGCAAGTTTAGCTAATGGAAAAACAATTTTTCAAGTTAAAGAAATTACAAAACATTTAGAGACAAATTTGTTTGTTACATCAAAAATTACAGGTTGTAAATATGGTATTGGGAAAACAAGTAATGGGTTTGATGTAATTATTGAGGGAATCTCAAACCCCAGCATCAAGTAGTGATGCAAAAAATAGAATTGCTATAGACAAAACTACTGTGATTTCTCCAAGTATAATGATTTTTTTCCTTAATTTTTGAATTTCAGGTTCTGACATTTGATTAGACATTATTTTTTCTTCTACATCCTTACGAATCACTCTAACATGAACTGCATATGTAACAATTAATCCAATGACAAGAATTATTTTAATAATTAAAAATGTTCCATAGCTTGTTGAGATAAGAAGATCAGGTTTGCTAAGTAATACATGTGAAGTATACAATCCTGTTATCATTAGAACGATTAATGATGGAACAGCAACTTTGTTAAATCGTCTTCCAACACGAATCATTATTTGCATTCTTTCTTCAACAGAATTGGTCATTGTTTTCAAAAGTGGAGAAAACACAATTCCAATGAATAAAGATCCACCCACCCATATTGCAGCTGCAACAAGATGAATCCAAGTGATAATTGCTTGTTCTATGGCAGCCATAGTTTAGGATATTTTGAATCAAATATTATGTATTTGGATCTTGACAACCTTTTTTAGTTGTACGAATCTGAAATCAATGAAATGGCACTTCAAAGCAAAATGACAGTTTATCTAGCAATAGCTGGAGTTTTTGCATTAATGGGTGGAATTATTTTCTATGCTAGTCTAGATAATGTAGAACTTGAACAAATTGAAATTGAATTAACAAGTGTGGAATTAAAAAATATCAATACGGTAGACAATCAAGCAAAATTCGATGTTACATTTCTAGTAAAAAATCCAAGTGATAAGACATTGACAGTATCAGTAATAGACTATCAATTGTATGGGGATGGCGAATTATTAGGAACAGGACTATATTCTACAGCAGATGTTGCACTACCTGGAAGAGCCTTATTTTATTCAGGAGCAGAAATTCCTTTGAAAAATATATTTGTACTAAGTAAATCTGAAACAAATTCAGAACTTTATGAAGATGCTATAAATGAAAAAATTATTAGTTTTTCTGCTAAAGGAAAAATCATCACTCAGACTACATGGAGTGAAGTCGATATAGATTTCAATACAAGTAATTAAAAAGTGGGCCTAATGAGATTCGAACTCATGATCACCGCCATGTCGAGGCGGTATCCTAACCAGCTAGACTACAGGCCCATTGAAAAATAAATCAAATAATTGACATTATTAACGTTTAACAAAAGAAAGAAAGAGGTACAAAAAGATGACAGAAAATTTTACTGATGAAGAAAAAAGAGGCTTCTATAAGGCAATTTACTCAAGAAGGGATGTAAGATCTCACTTTACCTCAAAGCCAATAGAGGATGATGTTTTATCAAAAATTCTTAATGCTGCACACCATGCACCATCAGTTGGATTTTCTCAACCATGGAATTTTATTTTAATAAAAGATCCTGATACAAAAAAGAAAATAAAAGAATCGTTTGAGGAAGAAAAGAATCGTTCATCACAATTAGTAGAAGAACCAAAGAAATCAAAATATCTTTCATTCAAGTTAGAAGGTATTTTAGAATCACCAGTGAATCTTTGTGTAACATATGATCCTACAAAGTTTGGACCATTTGTAATTGGTAGATCAAGTATTCCTGAAGCGGGCCTCTATAGCGTATGTTGTGCAATTCAAAATTTATGGTTATCAGCTAGAACAGAAGATGTTGGTCTTGGATGGGTAAGTATTTTATCAAATGAGACATTAAAAGAAACTCTAGATTTACCAGAACATGTAATCCCTGTAGCATACTTGTGTTTAGGATATGTTGATGAATTTGCAGATAAACCAGATCTTGAAACTAAAGGTTGGTTACCAAGACTAGAATTGAATGATGTAGTATTTTTTGAAAAATGGAATGACAAAGAAAATAAAAATTGGAAAAAAATTCAAAACATGATTAAAGATAATCTTGATTACGCTTAAATAATTAAGA
>JACNFR010000025.1 GCA_014384555.1 Candidatus Nitrosopumilus sp.
TTACTGACACTGTAACCACTTCCGCTTCCAAGAACATCTCACTATCTGATAACATCTCACTATCTGATGAATTAACCACTTCAGCTGATAAAATAATTTCATTATCTGATCTAGTTGCACTATCTGACTCAAAAACTACATCTCTTGGTCTAGTGAATCGTTCATTCTCAGAAGTTTCTGCAATTAATGATTACATCATTTTATCATTTATTCCAGGTGATACTTCACAACCATTGAAATTATATCCATCAGATGATACTAGTATATTGACAATTGAAAATGATAAAACAACTGTTGTTCTTGATGCTGATACATCAAACATAGAAAAAATTATCATAAAAGAGACTGCAGATGAAGCATTAATCATTGATTATTCTACTGATGTTACTGCTGATGCTGTAACCATTACTAATGGATATGATATTGAATTTAGTGCAAATCATTTGACAGGTGGAACTACCACAAGTTCTGATAATGATGGAACAATCACAATTGCAGATGGAACAAAAATGACAGGACCTGCTGGTTGGAATGGAAAATTATCAGCACCAATAAAGACTACAGTATCTCTTTCAAATGAATTTACTGATACAGCTGTATTTGAAATAGGACTTGGCGATGCCACAATACAACTTGACAAACCTGCACGGATTGAATTTACTGCAGATGGTAATGAGAACTTTATCACATTCTTTGTTGATTCATCTGGTACGTTCACAGAAATTACAGCCCAATGTACTTCTGATTCTTCATCAGGATTAGGAACAAATCATGAGTGTAAAATTGAAACTGGAGGAAACCTAGTAGTTTGGACTGACCACTTTACCAAATTTGGAGTCTCAAAGAAATCAACATCAACATCAACATCAACTTCAGGTGGTTCAGGTAGTTCAGGAGGTGGAGGTTCAACAGGTGTAGGTCCAGGGGGTTCAGGATCTGGCGGATTTGGTGGTTTACTATCTAGTAATCTAGCAATCAATGAGGTATCCTATGACAAATGTACTGATAACATGGCAAGAATTCTTGTATCAAGTGATGCAGATCTTCCACCAACACTCAAAATATCCACTGCAAAATCTGGAGTAGTGTATCCTACATTAGCAGAAATCCAACCATATGAGGATCTTAACAAATTCTCTACAATTGATAGATATCTCTATGAAGTTCCAATATCTTCTGAAGAGTCATTTATGATGATTGTAGCTACAGAAGAAATAGGAACTACATCAAATGTTATACAGACTTCAGTTAAACTACTTTCATGTGAAGGAACTACTGTAATTGTTCCACTTCCTAAAGATACACTACCAGAAATTTCAGAATCTTCTGCAAGAATATTTGATACTAAAATTCAGATTGGAAATGATACTCCAATTGATGCATCACAATCAGAATTCTTATTCATTAATGGTCAAGAATTAACAATATCTTCAATTATTGATTCTCAAACATCACTACAAAATGTAGAACTAAGATCAATAATAATGGGACAAGCAGATACTGATTATATTGCAGTAAAGATGGATGTTACACCACTGTTTGTTACAAGTACTGCATATGTTGTTAGTGGAACAATTCCATCATTCTTCTTTGTAGAACCTGGAATGACCTATTGGTTGCATATTACTGATGAAAATGGTGCACAAATAGAATCAATTCACTATAACATTGGTGCAAAACCAACAAGAGTATCTGATATTATAGTTGAAGTTGATATACCAACTATCAAACCATCAGGTTCTATTGTAAAACCAGAATTCTATCTATTCAATGAGGGTGAACCATCATACGGAATTGTATCTCTAATGGTTGATGGTGAAATAGTCTCAAAGAGATCACAACTACTAGGTACTGGTCAAACTCAAATCATCTTTAATTGGAATGTACCAAACTCTGATAGTTACGTATCATACGATATTCAGGGTATAGTTGAATTGTATGATGGTGAAACCACTACGATATCTTATTCATTTGCCACTCATCCAAAGACAGTAACTGTATCAGGAACTGATATGCCCGCATTACAAGTTATAGAAAGAGATGGCACAATCCTTGCAGATCCAGCATTAGTTTATGCATCTAATGCTGATTCTACTGTTAGATTTACAGTAACTGATCCACAAGGCCAGTGTATCATTGGCAGTGGAGATGAGTGTCTTGTTAATGACAGCACTGCAGGAAACCGTGGTGGATTGGAGAGCGTTCCATATGGTGACCAAATACTTAGAGTAAAGTATAGTGGAGCAGATAACGCACTTGAGAGATTCTCAATTACATCAGTTGATCCAATTGTCGGTCAATGGAATGTGTTATTGGAATCAGAAGATGGATTGATTCAACATGCAGATGCATCTGAAGACACTGATGTGAAGATAAAATACAGATATCACTCTGAAACTGTTACAGTATCTTCCCAATGATTTCTGAATTTGATTTATCAAAATTGATTTATGGAAATGCTATTGACTGAATTACTTCAGAATCAAGTTCTGAAATACTGATTCTTTTTTGCTCCATGGAATCCCTCATGCGAATTGTCACTGTTTCGTCTTCTAGTGTTTGATGATCTACAGTGATTGCAAAAGGTGATCCGATTTCATCCAATCTCCTGTATCGCCTTCCAATTGCACCGGAATGATCTAAAAATGCATCACACTTTCTTTTCAAATGAAGATAAATCTCATCAGTTTTTTCTTTCAATCCATCTTTTTTAACCAGAGATAAAATTCCAATATGCACAGGAGACAAGTACGGTTTCAAGGCTAAAACTATTCTTTCATGCTCCTTATCGTCTTTCAAGCTGTGCTCTAAAATTGTGTATAGGCTTCTATCAATTCCCATTGAAATCTCAAACACATGAGGTAAAACTTTGTCATCTCCGTCCATAATTTCGAATTTCTGCTTGCTCTTTGTTGCATGACTGGTCAAGTCATAGTCGGATCTGTAATTGCATGCAACAAGTTCTAGCCATCCGATTGTGGTCTCTACTTCAAAATCAAATGCGACTTCAGCATAGAATGCCTTTTCTTTATCACCGAGTTTCCTGAATCTGCTTTTTGCAATGTCTATTCCTGTTTTCTCATAAAATTCAGTCAAAATTCCCAAGTAGTACGCAACAAATTTGTTAGGAACAACACCTGATTCTACTGCCTCTTTACAAGTCATAGGTATGGGCTCTCCATCTGTCTGAACTCTAATGGTAACATCTTGAATCTCTGAAAACTTTTCTACCTCGGATAGATTGTTTGGATTGCAAAACACTTCAATTTCTGCCTGATAAAATTCCCTTAGACGAAGTAGACTCTGCCTTGGCGCTATCTCATTTCTAAAACTCTTTCCCACCTGGGCAATTCCCAAAGGAAGTTTTCCCCTCATGGTCTTGTACAGTCTTGGAAAATCTACAAAGATTGATTGACATGTTTCAGGTCGCAGATATGCTTCTTCTTCTTCAGGACCGATACCGACTTTGAACATCATGTTGAAATTTTTGGTCTTGTCAAAATCCCCTTTGCATTTTGGGCATTTGATATTATTTTGTGAAATTACATTGTCAAATTCTTCCAGGTCTGCGCTTTCAGGAATCTCTATTTGTGTAAGTTCGGCAATAGTTCTGTCTGCTCTAAATGTTGCATTGCATTTTGTACATTTGATTATTGGATCTGCAAAATTTCCTAAATGCCCTGATGCTTCAAAAACTGATTTTGACATAATTTGAGAGCCATCAATTTCAAGCATTCCATCTCTTCTGATTAGTTCTCTTCTCCATAGTTCTAGAAATTTATTTTTTAGACTGACTCCGGATGGACCATATTCCCAGAATCCCGCCTGTGCATCAGCATAAACTTCACAGCTAGGAAAGTAAAATCCACGCTCAAGTGCCAGTTTCATTACTGCTTCATAGTCCATTATAGCATCAACTCACTCATGAAATAAATTTCTACGCAAATCCCTTTGCAACTCTGACATTTTCAAAGTCATCCCTATCATCATCAATTGGAGTCTCTAAAATTATGGGGATCTTTTTCTTGTTGGCATACTTTACAACAGACGAAATTCCCTCTTCACCAATTCCACCTAATCCTAGATGGTAGTGTCTATCCAGATTGCAACCAAGTTCTCCTTTCGCATCATTGAGGTGAAGAATTTTTAAATTTTCAATACCTACATGTTTGTCAAGTTCTTCAAAAGTTTTCTTTACGTTCTCTTTAGTTTTCAAATCATATCCTGCTACAAATGCGTGACAGGTATCTATACAAACACCGAACTTTTTTGTAGGTTTTAATTGCTTGAATATTTCCCCTAACTGTTTAAAATCAGAACCAACTGAATTTTTTTGCCCTGCAGTATTTTCTAATAGTATTATTACATCGTTTTTTGTTTTACCAGCTTTTGTCAATCCTTCAACTAATTTCTTAATTCCAGCTTCATCACCTGTTCCTAAATGACTGCCAAGATGTGTTACTAAATATGGAATTCCTAACTGTGCACATCTTTCAGTTTCATCAATTAGTGTTTTAACGGATTTCTCAAATCCCTCCTCTTTTGGTGTCGCAAGATTTGGCAGATATGGCATATGAGCACATGTTGCCAGTCTATCGATTTTACTTGCCTTTAGCTTTGATTTGAAATTATCAATGTCTTCTTTGGTAAGTGGTTTTGCGTGCCATCCTCTTGGATTTCTAGTAAATATTTGAAAAGCAGAACACTCTCTTTCCACAGCATTATCTACTGCTTTGTCAATGGATCCTGATATTGAAACATGGCATCCAACTTGCATATGTCATATTTTTCTAAAACATAATTTAAACCAGCGTCAAAATTCTAAAAATCAGATTTTTATGTAAACTCGGTAAATTACTTTCATGCTTGCACTAGGACAAGATGAAATTGCAAAATACCCATTCCTGGCAGATGCAGGTCAATATCTCAAAGATCAGGGATTTTCCCTTGATCAGTTCGGTTCAGATCCTGATTTGAAGCAGCTTATTGAGAAGGCATATGAGAGAATTAGGGTTGCAGCAGACGGTAAAATCTACAAATCTGATCTAGATGGAGATCATGTTTCAAAAGAAGCCGCACTTCCTAGAGAAGTTTTCTCGTTTCTTTTAGCTATAGTTCTATTGAAACTAAGTGGAATGCATACTCTTATCAAAAGATTTGCACTAGCTGAGGCAAGAAGAGCAGAAAAATATTTGGAAAAAGATCTTGCAAATATATCTGATGAATCAAAAAATCAGCTTGCTATTAGAGTAATTGATGATCTTTTTTCAGTACAAGTAAAAAAATCAGATGATTATTTTATAATCCCCGTATCTGATTATCTGAAACATTCTATTAATTTTCATGAAAGAGAATGGAAGTTAATCAATAGACATGTAGAAAACGGTCAAGTTTTTCTCTCACCTCATGAAACAGTCAGGTTGATTAGAAAAGAATTGGGAACATACATCAATTCAAAAATTATTAATGCAAAAACACCTACCATGATTCCTGGATTTGAGGATTCAGTTAACAAATTAGTCTCATTATCAAAAAAGTTTGCAACATATACTGTAACTACTGGAGAATACCCTCCATGTGTAAAACATGCAATTGAAATTCTTGAAAAAGGAGAAAACCTTCCACATTCAGGACGATTTATGCTTGCAACTTTTCTCTTATCAAAAGGACAAACAGTACAACAGATTGCACCATTATTCAAAAATGCACCTGATTACAATGAGCGTGTCACGCTTTACCAACTGAATCATTTGGCTGGAACTTCAGGAAGTGGAACTCAATATTCGTGTCCATCATGTGAGAAATTAAAAACACAAAGTCTGTGCTTTGCCACTTCAGAGTGTGATAACATCATCAATCCCTTACAATTTGGAAGGAAGAAAAAATAATGCAGGAATCCGATATACTGTTCTTAGAAGACTCGTTCAAAAAATACTATTTCAATCATTTTGATCAAATCACAGTGCCCGAAAGAACATCTGAAAGAGAATTTGGTTACCAGAAATTTAATTCAGGAATGACTCGTCACATTTCTCTAAAAGATGATAAAGAATTACATCTAATGCTTATGCAAAATATTCCATCTGATGTTTATTGCTCTAATGCGTACTATACATTTCCAAATTTACCTATGAATGAAAAAGATTGGAAGGAGGCAGATCTAATTTTTGATATTGATGCAAAAGATCTTAATTTATCATGCAGAGAAAGTCATACAGTATCAATTTGTAATGATTGCAATGAAGTATCAAAAATTTCAACTCACTGTTCAAAATGTAACTCATCAAAGTTAGAAAAAAAATCTTTACCTTGCAAAAATTGTATTGATGCTTCAAAAATTGAGGTTGAAAAACTATCCAAAGTTCTAATTGATGATCTTGCAATCACCAAAGAAAACATTCAAGTTTATTTTTCTGGCAATGAGGGATTTCATGTATATGCGTATAATTCACAATTCCAAGAAATTGGTTCTAGAGAGAGATCAGAATTAACTGATTACATCTCACTGCGTGGAGCAATCCCTGAAACATTTGGCATGAGGAAACTAAAACAAAACCGTGCATATTTTCCTGACTTTGATGACAAGGGATGGAGAGGACGATTCTCAAAATATGTTTTTGGCTCTAAATCAAAACGCTCAAAAATAATTACGGAATTGCTTGCAAATGGTTACACCTCTTTCCAAAAGACTTTGGATGATGTTTCAGAAAACATTGGAGTAAAAATAGATCCTAACGTAACTATGGATGTTCATAGAATTTTTAGATTGCCAGGTTCTATCAACAGCAAAAGCGGTCTCACAAAAACTCTTTGTGATGATCTAACAAAATTTGATCCTTACACTGAAGCGTCTTTTCTTAGCGATGATACGGTGGAAGTTTTTGCAAATTCTCCAATTGAGTTTAAATTAAAAAATAAAAAGTTTGGACCATACAATAATGAAAAAATAACAGTTCCTACATATGCTGCAGTTTACATGATTTGCAAAAAACTTGCTAGAATAGCTTAATTTTGCTGGTAAGACATTAATTTACCAAATCTCAAGAAAATTCAGTTTTGTATTCTGCCTCTACTGATAAGCAATCCCCACCTCCTGATGCTGGAAAATACATCAGATTAGGCATTGTTGCAATTATTGGAATAGTAATTTTCACCATGGTTGGAAATCAGGCAGTTATTTTGTCAATGAATTTCACAGAATTTGGCGATCAATTTACCAAACCTCTCTACTACACACTTGTTTCAACAATAATTCTATCTGCAATTGCACTTATTCGAGTTAACATTGTAGGCAGATC
>JACNFR010000046.1 GCA_014384555.1 Candidatus Nitrosopumilus sp.
AAGTTAGATCTTTCTAAATGTTAAAAAAATAATATAAAAAAATTATTGTGCTTCCATTCTTGCAAGCCAATCGTTATCATTGTCGTCTTTTGAAGTATCTGCTGTCACCTGTTGGGGTGGTTCTGGAAATGCAAATGTTACTTCAGATTCAGTTGGAGGTTCTGGTATAGGGGTACTTGGTGCCTCAATTGGTTCTGAAGGTAGTATGGTTGATTCGACTGGTACTTCTGGAAGTATTGTCTGAACAATTTGTTCTTGTTCAGAAGTCTCCAGATATGAAACGGCTGATTCTTGGATGTCTGGTGTTGGAGGGGCTGTTATCTCTTGCACTTCCAATTCAAGGTCTGCAATTCGGCTCTTTACATTTGCGATTTCTGCTGTTTCGTGAGTTACATGCTCAATTACCTCAGTTGTGCATGATTTCACGGTCTCAAATGTTGCATCAGAGATTTCATTGCTCTTGTATTGTACTTTTGCATCAAACGATAACATTTTAGCTGACTTCATTTGTTCATCTAACACTGTCAATCTTGCCTCAAGTATTGCTTTGATTTCATGTTCTGTTTCATCTAATGATACAAGTTTTGACTTGTATTTTTCATGAATGATTTCTGCATCTGCTTTCATGTCATCATTTTCAGAAACTATGTCAATCAATGCTTTCAATCGACGTAGTGTTAATTGTTTTTCACGAATGAGTCTTTGTGAGTCGAGTCTCCATTTTGGAATAAAAATAACAACTTCGCCTTGAACTACTAATTGTTCATATTGGATTTGCTGTAATCCTTGTGAACCGCAGTCAATGCCAACGGATTGAATACTTCCGTCAATATCTGTTATTGTTCCTACGACTTTACCCATGAATGTTCCGTACATGTCTTTGACATTTTTACCGATAATTTCGATATCGTCGTTTGTCATGTGTGATACTTTAGAGATTTGTATAACCGACAAAGTGTAAGTAATGTTTTTAGTTTTAGTAAGATTAAATTCACAAACTCCACATCGCCTGAATTTTAGTAATTTTAAAATCTAGAGACAAACTAGTAGGCTCATGATTCAAAAAGAAGAACTTGAACAAATTTTGAATTTTGTTGCAAGCAGATGGACTGAAGCCACAAAGGACCCAAATAACAAAGCAATGGAGACTTTGCCAAACGATTTCTGGATGAATTCAATTGGAGGAAAAACTGCCAAAAAAGGATATTGGGTTACAACACTTCTGTATACTGAAAATGAAGCAGATGCAGAAGCATTCAAACAAGTGTTATTGAGATGGCAAGCAAAAGGTCAAGACAAAGATAGAGACAAAGGACCCGATCTAATTCAAATTGGAAAAAAGAAATAGACTATTAATAATTGTGAAACAGCATATCCATATTGTCTGAATTCTCAATTAAAGAAAAAAAAATTCTATCAGACCATTTTTCAAATACTGAAGGCAATGTCTTTGCAATAATTACTCCACGACAAGTTGATCGCGGAGCATTGATGTCAAGATATAGTAGAACGGACAAAAGTATGAGACGAATTTTTCTTGATGAATTTTTACAAAACAAAACTAGAGGCGAGGAATTTTACAATAGAGTTCTCTTAGAATACGGCGATGATTCTGTTGCAGAATTAGGTGAAGCGCAAATTGCAATTGAAGGATTGTCAAACATTGCAGTAAAAAAAATTGAAGATAGACGAATTGGATTATCATATTTAGAAAAATCATCAAGATATGTTGCATGGAATAAAAAAGAAAATGGAAAATACAGATTTTATAGAGACCCGGAAATTATGAAATCTCGTTTTGCAGACATGTATGAGGAAAGTTGTAATTTTTCATTTGACATTTATTCAAAAAATATCGAACCAATGGTAAACTATGTCAGAGAAAAATACCCAATTGAAAAATATAGTTTTAAAGATTCTAAAGATGGAAAAGAAAAATTATTTTCTAAATTAAAAAATGAATCAGATATAAAATCTGCAAATATGATTTACAAAGGATCTACCAAAGCCAAAGCTCTTGACATTCTTAGAGGACTATTGCCAGCATCAACTTTGACTAATGTTGGAATCACAGGAAATGGAAGAGCGTTTGAGTATCTTCTAACTGTTTTAGGCTCATCTGAACTAAAAGAAGAGCAAGAATTAGCCTCAAAAATCAAAAAAGAGCTCGACACTACCATCAAGTCATTTGTGAGACGAGCTGATGACAAATATGGAAAAGCATTCCAAAAATATCTCAGAGATGTAAAAAATAAATCAAAACTAATTACTGCTAAAGAAATAAAATCAAATCCAAAAAAAGGAACAATTACAAATCTAGTATACTATGAATCAGAAAAAAGTTCTATCGATACAATAATTGCAAGCATTATGTATGAACAATCACCTAGTACATCATATCAAAATATTCTACAACAGGTTAGAAAAATGTCAAAAGACAAAAAAATTAAAATTATTAACGAATTTACAAAAATTCGAACAAATAGACGTCATAGACCATCAAGGGCCTTTGAAAGTATCTATTACACATTTGATTTATGTAATAATTTTGGAATGTTTCGAGACTTTCACAGACATAGAGCACTTACACTTGAAAGACAGCTATTAACCACAGACCATGGATACAATATGCCAAACGAAATCAAAGTTTTAGGAATTGATAAAGATTTCAAAGACTGTATGAATAAAACTAAAGAAGCGTTTGACAAAATTAGAACTAAACTCCCAGAGCAAGGACAGTATGTTGTAAACTTTGGATACAATTATCCTTACTTTATGAAAATGAATCTAAGGGAAGCATGTCATTTAATTGAATTAAGAACTGTCCCACAAGGACATGTAGATTATAGGAGAGTTGCGCAACAAATGTTCAAACAGATTAACAAGGTACATCCAAATCTCAGCAAAATTATGAAGTATGTAGATATGAAAGAATATGATTTAGAACGATTTGAATCTGAAAAAAGAACTGAAGAAAAGAGAAAAAAACTAAAAAAATAGAAAAATATTCTAATATTTGAAATAATGAAATACATCATGACAGAAAAAATCGAGAAAAGCACAGAAGAATGGAAAGAACAGTTAACCCCAGATCAATATGAAATTTGTATTAATCATGGAACAGAGCCACCATTTTCAGGAAAATATAATGATACTAAACTGGAGGGGACTTTCAAATGCACATGTTGTGGTGAAGAACTTTTTTCATCAAATGCCAAATTTGATTCAGGTTCCGGTTGGCCAAGTTTTTGGGAGCCAATTTCAGAAGAAAAAATAGAATATATTTCAGATTCAACATACGGAATGGTTCGTACAGAAGTTAATTGTAACAAATGTGGTGCTCATTTAGGACACGTGTTTGATGATGGCCCAAAGCCTACAAATCAAAGATATTGCATCAATTCAATTTCATTGCAACATGAAAATGATGAGAATGAATAGTCACAAATCATGAAAGTAATGTTGCAGGTAAAAGAATATTCAATAATTATTAATAAAACACAATTTATGATAAGAAAATCGAGAGGAATTAAATGGTCTACAAAAATACAACAAAAAGGAACGAAATGAATTGAGAATTATACTATGTGGTTTTGGAGTAGTAGGCCAAAGCTTAGTGAAATTATTTGATTCTAGAGCAGAAGATCTTTATGCAAAATATGGATTGAAACCAAGAGTTGTAGGAGTCTTTGACAGTAAAGGGAGTGCAGTAGATCAATCAGGATTAAATTTTAACAAACTAATTGATACAAAGAAAAAATTTGGAACTGTAAAAAATTATGCAGATACTAAAAACACAATGTCAGGAATAGAAATGTTGAAAAATGTTGAAGCAGATGTTCTCATCGAGACTACTGCCAGTAACTACAAAGATGCAGAGCCGGGAATGACACACATTACTACGGCCATGAAAAAAGGAATGCATGTAATTTCAGTCAACAAAGGCCCATTAGCTTTAGCATTTCCATCACTAATGGAACTTGCAACATATAATCAAGTCATGTTCAAATTTAGCGGTACAGTAGGAGGAGGCACACCAATTCTAGATTATGCTAAGAATAGTCTTAGCGGTGAGAGAATTACCTCATTTGCAGGAATTCTCAACGGCACCACAAATTACATTTTAACAAATATGGGAACCGGCACATCATACGAAGACGCTCTCAAAGATGCAAAAGATAAAGGATATGTCGAAGCAGACGAGGCTCTAGATTTAGATGGACTTGATGCAGCAGCAAAATTAGTCATTTTAGCAAACTGGATCATGGGAATGAAAGTTACGCTACCAGATATCAATTGTACAGGAATAAGAAAAATCACATCTGAAGATATTAAAAAAGCTGCCAAAAACAATTGTGCAATAAAACTAATTGCATCGTGTAACAAAGATCTTGTTGTGGGACCAAAAGAAGTATCAAATGATGATCCTCTATGTGTTAATGGAACATTAAACGCTATTGCATTTACTTCAGAGCATTCAGGTACTCAAACAATCATTGGGAAAGGTGCAGGAGGCACAGAAACTGCCAGTTCAATTCTCAGAGACTTGTTAGACATCAGACAAGAGATTGCTAGAGATTGAAATCAAATTTAATTTCAAAAAGTGAAACATCTGCACTTTTAAAAACAGTTTCAGAAAGATGGGGGATAGATTTTCCTAAAATAAAAAATGTCAAAGTTCATCAAATTTTAGATGATGCCCAAATAATCACAGGTGATGGGATTAAAATTTTAAAAGTAAATGATGATTATCTTCCATTTTTATCAGAAACTGAAACTTTGGAAAAGTTTCCAACAGTTACAGTAGACATGGGAGCAGTCAAATTCATGTGTAAAGGTGCAAATTTAATGAGACCTGGAATTAAAGAATTTTCAGAATTTGAAAAAGACAAACTAGTATGTATTGTTGAAGAGTCTCAACATAAATTTTTGGCAGTTGGAAAATCATTGGTGTCAAGTTCAGAATTGGAAACCATGGAAAAAGGTGAAGTTATAAAAAATATTCACTACATCTCAGATAGATTTTGGGAAACTGGTAAAACGATTTACGATTAAAATAAAAATTGATTATTTGATTTCTTCTGTAAATTCTTCAGTACCATCTTTGGTGATTACAAGAATATCTAATCCATCACCACTTGCTGAATCCCTAAGAGCAGCTGAACGAACTGCACGTTTTGCTAAATCGACTGCCTCATCTTTAGTCATGTTTGGTTTGAATTGAGGATCCAAGACACCCAATGCCATTTCTGCTCCAGTTCCAACTGCAGCGTATTCATCAGGAAGTACTGAACCTAATGGGTCAAGAGTATACATGATTGGTTTATCAACAATCCCACCTACGATTACCTGAGTTAGTAATGGAAAGTATCTTCGTTCATACATCATATTTGACATCATTTTAGCGACAGTGTTTGGTGGAACCTCTCTTTTGAGTTCCATTTTTCTGATTTTAGCAAGAGCAGAAATTTGTAAAGTTAAGATTTGCATATCGGCGACAAGGCCAGCACAAGTTGCACCGACTTTAGGAGTAATAGAGAATGTTTTCTTTGTAGATTTACTTACAAGAAAGTTTCCAAAGGCGATCCTCTTCTCACTAGCAAAAACTACGCCACCATCAAAAGTAATTCCAACAGCAGTTGCTCCTGGCATATACATTGACATATTTCAAATAATTTTGCCGCATAATAAAGGGCTTTCTACATTTGACGAGTAATTTGTGGGCAAAATAATTATACTGAGAATCAAAGATATACTCATTGACTTCTGCAGAAATTAGAGAGAAATTTCTAAATGATATTGTTTTCATGGGTTTAAGATCAGCCATAGGTGTGATCTTTATTCTTCATGGAATGTCAAAATTCAATCCAGGATTCGCTGAAAATTTGCCAAACATGGGATTGCCAGTAGAAATGCAAATCCCCATTGCATTAGCAGAATTAATTCCAGGAATTTTCCTAGTATTAGGAGTATTGAGTAGATTGTCTGCATCGTTAATTTCAATAATCATGTTAGGAGCAATTTTCATGGTTAAAGGAGCATCAAGTATTACAGGAAAAGGAGGAGTAGAATTAGATTTAATTTTACTTGCAACCGCATTAGTAATTATGATTGTAGGTCCAGGTAGAATATCACTTGCTCAAGCTATCAAAAAGTTACCAAGATGTCTTCACTAGTTATTTCCAAAATTATCCATAATCATACACATACACTTTGTAGTTTTCTTGAGTAAGTCAACTCTAGCAAATTCATTTGGTGAATGGATTCTGGAAAACATGTATGTGCTCCCTATAGAGATACAAGGTGCTTTTAAAATTTCAACAAATGGATACATGGGACCAGTTCCAGCATTGGATACATTCAAAATTGATTTACCAAAAGATTTGTCAGCAGCATCTTTTACTTGAGATACGAATGGATGGGAAGAATTTGTCCTAGCAGCTGCCTCTCCATGAAATACTTTGATGTCAACGTCAGAGAATCCTTTTGATTTCAGATGTTTTTTCAATCGCAATATCTGTTTTTTAGGGTCCATTTTAGGAATCAGTCTAAAATCTATTTTTACTAAAGCACTACCAGGAAGAACAGTTTTTGCTCCATCACCAGTATATCCAGAAACAAATCCTGCAATATTGCATGTAGCGCCACCGACCATGGCTTTTTTTGCCTCTAATCCTTTCTTATTACCTACAAAAGATTTAATCCCAAATTCTTTTTTAAACACATTTTCATCAAATGGTTCTGTTTGAATAATTTTTAAATCATTTTTTGACAAAGGTGAAACTTCTTTGTACCAATCTTTGACGAGTATTTTGCCATCAGAGTTTCGAAGTGTATTCACAACCTCAATTAATCTCCATGCAGGGTTTTTTATCAAAACAGCTAAGCTTGAATGTGCATCTCGAATTGATTCTTTAACAGATAATTCTACAAAGAGCAATCCCTTCATCCCAAGACCAACTATGGGTCTGTTTTTTGCATCAACATACCCAAATTCCCAGATAACACCATCACAAGAAAACTTCTTTCTATATTTTTTTAAATAATCTTCAATATGTGCACTTCCAGTTTCTTCCTCACCCTCAATTACAAATTTTATATTACACGGAACATCACCTGTCGTTTTAATACATGCTTCAACTGCTTTGATTCGAGTAATTAGTTCACCTTTATCATCAGTTGCACCTCGTCCAAAAATCTTGTTACCTTTCCGAACACCACTAAATGGAGGATCATCCCATAAATCAAAGGGTTCAGCTGGTTGTACATCATAGTGATTGTAAAACATCAGAGTTTTTTTTGGATTTTGTTTTGATTTTATTTCACCATATACAATTGGGGCAACACCTTTCTTTAATCGTAAAATTTCAGATTTGATGCCAGATTTTTTTAATAATTTTTCCACAAGTTTTGCACATTCTTCTATACCTTCATTTTTTGCAGATACACTGGGTTGACGAATCAACATCTGTAAATCCGAAATGAGTTCATTCATGTGAGAATCCACATACTTTGTAGCAATCATTTTAGTCACACAATTCTATCAAATGGCTTCATAACAGATGGAATTTCATCCAAAAGATCCATAGAAGTCATATGTAGTCCTAATTTCTTTTGAGCAGATTTGCCTGCCAATCCATTGATGAATGTGGCAGCAGCTGCAGATTCCAAAGGATTCCTATTATTTGACAATAAACCAGCAACTAATCCAGATAAAACATCACCTGTTCCACCAACAGTCATTGCAGGAGTTTTTTTCTCATTAAGATATGTAGTAGAACCATTTGAAACAATATCTGTTGCGCCTTTTAATAAAACGGTAATTCCAAATTCTTTTGCCTTTTTCTCTACAAGTTTTATTCGTTCATTTTTAGAATTTGGCGGAGAATCTCCAAATAACCTCTTAAACTCTCCAGCATGAGGAGTCACTACAACATTTTTGTTTGCCAATAATGGTAATACTTCAGGAATTAATGCACTTGCGTCTAAAGATAATCGTACATCTCTATCGAGTAAAGATTTTACAAAATGTAACAAAGAATTCCTTTCTTGGATTGCAAGCCCCATTCCAATTGTAGCTGAATGGAGATTACGAGGTAAAGCACCAATTAGCTTGTTTACAGCACCCAGAGTTAATTTTTGATCAACTAAAGGAATCACAATCAGATTAGGAGAAATAGCACGTGTGGGAGTGACGTTAATTTTAGGAACTGAAGTATAAACAAGATCAGTGCCACATTTCAATGCAGCAAGTGAAGACAAAATAGGGGCACCATGATAAATATAACTTCCACCTACAACCAGAACAATTCCATTATCACCTTTTCTGGATTTTGCTTTTCTAGCAGGAATAAATTTTTTCACAATAGATAAAGTTAGATTTTTTCTTACCATATAGGATTCTCTAAGAAATGGCCGAATAAATCTTGTTTTGTATTAAATGACTAGGATAATTTTTTAGACATCTTTTTGGATGTTTTTGTAGAAGGTTTTTTTGTAGTTTTTGTAGGCATTTTTTTGGTTGTTTTTGCAGTTGTTTTTGCAGTTGTTTTTGCAGTTGTTTTTGCAGTTGTTTTTGCAGTTGTTTTGATAGATTCAACAGCTGTTTTTTCGGTAGTTTTTTTACCAGACCTATTAAAAAATGCCTTTCGAGCAAAGCAAAGATAGGTGGTGTGACCAATACCTTGGAAAGAATGTCGGGTTTTTCCTTCTCTAGCTTCTATATTTCGAATAATATGTTCAGTTGATTCGATATCAGTGAATTCATTTTCAACTAGAGCCATAGTTAATTTTTCTAATTGATTCATAGTAGGACAAATTGCAAAAATGCTACCACTTCCTTTAAGCATCTTTCTAACTTGAGGAATCACAACCCAAGGATCACCTAAATCAATTAATGCGACATCCATGTTTTCTAAAGGCATTTTTTTCGCAGTCTTTAAATCCAAATTATGTTGGGTCACATATTTTGAAACTCCCGCTTTTTTGATATTTTTCTCAGCTATTTTCATAAATTTTTCATCGACATCGAAGGTGTATACATGTCCACGAGGTTTCACAACACTTGCAACAAAAGAAGTTAAAGAGCCACTACCAGTTCCAATCTCCAAGATTTTTTGGCCATCGCCAATTCCAGCTCTTGCAATAATGTAACCAATATCTTTTGGATAAACAATTTGGGTTCCATGTTGAATTCTCATTACATAATCATACATAGTAGGTTCAAGAAGATAGACATACTTGTCCTTGTTCGTAATTAATTTGGAACCGTATTCTTTGCCAATTGCATCTGAATGTTTTAGAATTCCAATATGAGTATGGAATGATTCATTTTTTGAAATTTTTGCTAACCATTTTTTTGAATCATTGTAGAAGAATAAGACTGGAGAATTTTGTTTAATTTTAGCCATATATTTTGCCTAGAAATTTTAGATAAGAATCTACTGGTTTTTCCAGATGTTTTAGATATTAGCCAATTTTGAATTGAGTAGAGGTCAATACGCTTATGTTGATAACTCATAGAGAAAATTTGTGAGTATCAGAACAAGCGTGTTTTCAAGAAAAGAACTAGTAGTGATTGTCGGGATTTCAGTCATTGTTTCTTCAATTTTGTATGTTTCTTATGTAACCATGAAATAATAGATAATTCTTAAAAATAGACAAGACAAGATGATAGTTATTGAATTTCAATTGTGTTTTTCCATCCTGTAATTACAAACGCAACAACATAGAAGAAGAAGAATTCCTAAAACATTTGAAAGAAAAACATATTGATGAAATTGAGGATGTTTCCAGCAAAACGTGTATGCCAGTTAAAATTGTAGAAATGATGACCATTTCAAACTCTAAGGTATTCATTAATTCATAGATTCTAAATTCCAATACGCTTAAGTTTACAATTAGTATAAGCAAATTGAATTGGAAGAAGAATATCGTGAAAAAATGATTAAACAGAAAAAAGAATTTGAAGAATGGAAAAAGAAAGAAGGAGATTCAGATCTTGTATATAATGAAAAAGACAACAAAGAAAGAAAACCAGAACAGTAGAGTCAAAATATCACCAATACGCTTAAGTTTACAATTTTATGCAAATTATTATTGAGTGAAGATTCTAAATCAATATCTTTCAAAGAATTAGAGAAAAAACTAGATAGAGAAATAAAAAAAGTTTCAGAGGAATTAATTAAGGAAAAACTAGACAAGAAAAAATTAGACTATGACACAATATCTTTAATTCTCGAAGTTTTTGCTAAATCAAATTTTCAATGGAAACCAGAACATTTTGAAACTTTTGATTCTGCTCCTGAAAAATTTAGGGGCAAGACATTGCCTAAAAATAATAGAGAATGTGTCATGCTCGGGATTAGGTTAGGAACCATGAGAGGCAAGATAATCTACAATTTGCGCAATAGTCAAATCACAGAAAAGCAACGACAGGAAATAGATGATTTGACATGGAATTTAGTATGGTATTCGTGGCAAGAAGCAAGAATACTTCATAATCGTTCAAATGAAAAAAAATGAAGGAATTCAATATGAATCAAAATATTATTTAAAAACAAACAGAAAATAGAAGAAATTCAAAGTCTTAATTACTGTAAAAATGGCAATCTTATGCTGATGATTATTACAACGGGTTCTATCTGATTTCCTCAAATTTGATGAATATTGCCGAATTATGAAGCTGTTTCTCATTTAGATATGGATAATGTTGATCGGACGTTTAGAAATTTAACCTAAAAGTAATTATTTTTGATTCCAGTTTTTTAACAAAAACATCATCTTAACAGATTCAATGAGTCAGAGACATCTCGCGGTGTTAGCTGGAAGAGCCCAATGCTCACATAAACTAGTTAATGCATTTCAGAGTCTCCACAGTAAAGGAGACTGACTTTTTTTCCGTGATGGCGCAAACAGTATTTTAATACCAAACACAACAATAAATCAAATTGACAGAAATTCAACTAGCAGGATCAGGCGGATGGATTAATGCAGATCTAACAGACGAACAAGTAACTAAATCAAAACTTGTTCCAAATATGGATAAACATTTTTTGGCATCACTTGAAAAACTGGATACTGCAAAGATGTCAAAACATTTTTGCAAACAATGTGATTCTGAATTTGAGGGACCTACTCAAATACAAATCGAGGAGCAGCCAAATGAGACAGTTGCAGATGGATTGATTTTGATAGAAAGAGGTCAATACACGTGTCACAAATGTAACTATATCATTGGAGAATACAGAGTATTTCAGAAAAAAGAGTAATAGTAAATCCAAAACCTCATTGTTTTTACCAGCCTAAATAATGCGTATTAATTAAATACAGCAATTTTTTACAAACAGCATGTCAAATCAAAAATGCGTATCATGTGGAATTGGTTTCTTTTCCCCAACGGGTTCAGACAAATGTTCCAAATGTGCAGGAACAGAATCCCAAGGTAATGAAGGTCATGATTCCTGTGGTTGTGGACACAGCCATTAATTCCTTTTTTCTCTAACAGGCATATATTGAACAAGAAATAATCATATCCATGGCAAAATCATCAGAAGAAATGAAAAACCTAGTTGAGGATTTCATCAAAATTACAAATATCAATTACGAAGATCAAACTGAAAAAATTCGAGAAAAAAGTAAGATTGTCGACTGGCAGTTCCACGTGGGAACAAATGTGATTGTTAGTAAAAATGCAAACAGAGAAGACAGAATTCATGTGAATGTGAATATGCGCTTTCCACCGCAAGATGCAAAATTGCTGGTAATGAAAAACCCATCCTTTTCAAAAGCAATTATGGAGATCAGTGAAATTTGTACAATATGTAACGTAGGTCACCAATGGATTAAAGATGGTGAAAACATTGCAGGGTTAGCAATATTTTCTCATATCGATGAGCAGGTTTTAGATAGAGTTTCATTTCACAATGTATGGGATAGTGTTGCAAGGGTCTCAGGACACGTTCAAAAAATTCTTCGTTCTAATTTTAGTGGATTTTCAGCACAAGGCAATACAACAGATGCCACAATTGATAAATCGATGTATGGATAAACAGCAGATATCATAGATAAAACAAACACCGAAATGAACATACACTAGTAAAATTCAATCAAAATGAAATGATTTCTTTAGAACATAGAATTCTTAGTGAATATAGAATAAAAATAGCAAAAATTGAGACACTTGCAAAGTCCATAATGACTCATAGAGAACCAAAAGGAGATGAAGCCAAACAAGCATCAGAATTTCTAGACATCCTAATTAATGAAACAGATCAATTCTATGAGAATAATAGTGCGATCCTATCAAATAATGGAAAAAGACCTCATGCACGCTCACGTCTTGCAGAAACTAAAGAATGGAATGATAATGTCGAAAGATATTATGAGAAAAATCCAAGAAGAAGACCAAGAAAATAATTATTCATCATATCATTTGAGATAATTTTTGAATATGACTAACATCATTCTTAGCAGCCAAGTTTAATGCTTTTTGCATTTCTTCTTCATATGATTCAGTATTAGACTCTTCATTTTTGAGAATTTTACATTCTGCAATGACAGGTAAATTTTTAAAATTTTTGTATTGATCAAATGTGAGAAGACAAGTATACGATTGAGAATCATCTTTGAAAGAATATTCAATTTTAAATGGCAGTGAGTTATTTGTCTCATCTAACAATATCTCTACTAAGTTATTCATGTCAATTGGTTTGAACATTATTTTTGTAGGATTTAATGAATCCATTTCATCATTTATCTGGTCACAAGATCCTCCAGTGACAATTAAGACAATGCTTTCAGGATCAATTTCTCTAATTTTTTTTAATGCAAATAGGCCATCATATTTTGGCATCATCAGATCCAATAAAACAGCATCAGGACGTAGCTGATCAAATAATTGAGCCCCTTCTAATCCATCATATGCTTTTCCAATAACATCTATCCCATACAACTCCAAAAGTTCTGACATAGAGTAGACAATATCCTCATTATCATCAATTACTATAACAGATGTCATATAGATCCCATGCCCATTTTAATCACAATTAATCACCAGATTAAATGGTGTCTGTTTAAAAAAGAAATAACACATTACAACATTGCCGAAAACAAAGTATAAAAATTATTTTCATATTAAATATGAAAGTATGAATATATTTCACATAAAAAATAAAATAGAAAAAGGATAATCCCAGGCACAAAAGTCTTTATGGCCACAATCACGATAAAAAATAATTGGTTTGCACGCCAAGATACTCTATAGAGTTTTACTCTGTATAGTATCCCTAGGGAGAAGATAATGTTTTCTCTCTAGGACATTACATTCTGTCTGGAGCTTTGATTCCAAGAAGGTCTAATGCTTTTTCTAAAACAATTTTGAAAGAATTTACTAGACATAGACGTGAATTTTCAAGATCAATGTCACCTAAATCTAAAACTTTTGATTTTTCATAAAAAGAATTGAATGAAACTGCCAAATCATGACAATATCTTGCAATAACTTTAGGTGAAAGATTGTTTGTCGCATCTCGAACTTGTAAATTAAAAAGTCCAATATTTTTAATCAAATCTAATTCAGATTTTTCCTTCAATAACGAGAAATTCACATCGATTGTAGGGGCACGGTCAGATTTTTCCAAGATTCTAGATGCCCTTGCATGAGTGTATTGAATATACGGAGCAGTATCACCTTCCAAGCTAAGAGATTTTGTTAAATCAAAAGTAATGATTTTGTCTAAATCTTGTTTTATCATCTCATATCTCAAAGTTCCAACAGAAACCGAATGTGCAATAGAGTTGATTTCAGAATCATCCATTTCCGGATGTCTTTTTTTAGTTTCATCTTTTGTTTTCTTTTTTAGAATTTCATATACAGAATCAGCATTTACATACAACCCTTTACGTCCAGACATTTGAGCTTGTTTTCCATCAGTGTCCAATCCAAGCGTTTTTGCAGTCTCAGGACTCAGAGTGACGGATTCGTAACCAAGGTGATTGTATGCATCAGGAGAAGATTTGAATTTCCCCATCAAAGTAGTGATTATTTTTTGTAATCTAGCTTGCCTAGAATCAATTACAGTTACAACCTTTTCCCCAGTGAAATTTTTGGAAATAGGATTTGATTGATTTAGAGTGGTTTGCCATAAAACACGTGAATCTGGCTGCTCAATAGAATATTTTTCATAATTGAATGGATCCTCAAGTAAACCAAGTTTCCAAGCAGCATATGGAATATCCTTAGCAATGTAAGTTGCAGTTCCATTACTACGAACAATCACCTTATCTTCCTCTTTATCATCTCCTCGAATTACCCAACAACCAGCATTCTTACCCTCATTTTCAAATTCGACAAGATTCATTTCTTTTAGTTTTTCAAAGATTTTATTCCACAAACCAGAACGAATGATTTGAGATTCAAAATTTAGACAGTCATAGGTTACACCAAGATTCCAACAAGTTTCAAGTTGTCCGGTCAACACACGTCTAGTAATTTTATCAGCAAACTTTGCAATTTCGGAATTCCCATCTTCAAGTTCTTTGAGAACATTTTTTCTAATATCTTCAAGGGTTGGATCAGCATCATATTTTTCAGTTGTTTTAACATAAACATCATCACCACAATAATGATCAAATTTTTTCCCATTTGGCGGTTCTTGATCATAACCAAAATGTTTGAATCCAACTATAATGTCAGCTACTTGAAGTCCAGAATCATCAATGTAATTTAATACATTAACTTTGTACTTTGCTTTTTGTAAAATTCTAGATACGGTGTCTCCAATTATGATATTTCGAATGTGTCCTATGTGAAGTGCTTTGTTTGGATTTACACTAGTATGTTCTACAACGACTGTAGAATCATTGCCAATATCAACATCACCACAGGTATCAAGATAAGATTCAGATAGAATCAATTGACTAAGTTTATCCCAGTTAGCATAGAAATTTAGATATCCTGATGGATGTGCTTCAGATTTTAAAACAAGTGTATTTGTGCAATCAGAATATTTGTCAGATAGCATTTCAGCAATTTCCTTAGGGCTTTTTTTGAGTTGTTTTGCAAGCAAGTATGAAACATTTGAACTGACATCACCAAATCCAGGTTTGGCAGGTTCGACAGAAAATTTTACATCAGATATGGACAGATCAGATAATACTTTTTTTAGATTATTTTCAATTTCATCAAGTATTGATTTGAATGTCATGATTATATTTCAGATAATTTAGGTGCTAATTTATCTAATGCCTCAAGAACACCATCACCAGCTTTTGCAGATACTACCATAGTTGCCTCAGATTTTACTTGATCGGAAGCATTTCCCAAGGCAATACTAGTTTTTGCTACTTTAAACAATGGGACATCAGTGGCACTATCGCCTATTGCAATTACATCATCACGAGAAATAGATAATTTCTCCATTATTTTTGTAAAACCAGATCCTTTGTCAATACCAGGAGAATTGATGTGATATGCATATTGGCTATCAGACAATTCGACAGAGATATTTTCTTCGAAGAGTAATTTTCGAGCAAGATCTAAATCAAAAGTTCTTTCCAAAACAACCTCAGTCATTCTAGGAAAAACAAGTTTTTCTTTAACATTGTCAATATTGTTTTTAATTACATCAAATGCATTTTTACATTCATCGAGATTCCCTAATAGAATATGATCATTAGAATCCATGGTGATACACCCTCCATTTTCACCCACAGTGATTTTTGTAGTTCCACCAAAAACAGAAAGTAAGAATCCTTCAACAGAAGATCGTCCTGTGACATAGATAACATTGTGTCCCATATTGGTTAAATGACGTAATGCTTCAAGTGCACCAAGATGAATTCTACCACCTCCATTTTCAGTAATAGTTCCATCAATATCGACTGCAAATGTTCTCTTTTTCATGAAAACTGTTTTCTGAACCGAATAATATTTGCTACTAAGGGAAGTAATACGGTTTTATTTGAAAGGAATGTGGATAGAGTTGAATAGTATTGGGAATTCCTGAAAAAATTAAAGCCATTCAAGATGAAATGGCAAAAACTCAGATTAACAAAGCTACTGAGCATCATATTGGATTACTAAAGGCAAAGATTGCAAAACTGAAAAGAGAGCAAGAATCAGAAGTTGCCAAAAAGTCAGGGATGAAGCAAGATGGATTTGATGTACGGCGTAGTGGAGATGCAACTGTAGTGTTTATTGGATTGCCAAGTGTTGGAAAATCTACATTACTAAACAAAATGACCAGTGCAAAATCAACAGTTGGTGCTTTTCAATTTACAACTCTAACAGTAGTTCCAGGGATGATGGAGTATAGAGGTGCCAATATTCAGGTATTAGACCTTCCAGGAATTATCAAAGGGGCATCCTCAGGTAAAGGATTAGGAAAGAGAATTTTGTCTGTTGCAAGAACTGCAGATCTTGTTCTACTAGTATTAGATGTATTCCAACCATATCACGAAGATGTCCTGACTAATGAGTTAGGAAATATAGGAATTAGATTAAATCAATTACCGCCAAATATTACAATTGAGAAAGCATCAATGGGTGGAATTGCAATTGCACAACAAGTAAAATTAACAAAAATCACAGAAAAACATCTCAAAGATATTTTGCATCTATATGGTTTAGTCAGTGCACGTGTAGTAGTTAGAGAAGACATAACATCAGAGCAATTAGCTGATCATATTGCAGGAAACATTAGTTATTCTAAAGCACTGACCATTCTAAATAAAATTGATCTAGTAGATGAGGCATTTCTAAAAGATTTGAAAACAAAAATTAAATCAGATGTGATAGAAGTATCTGCAAACTCTGATCTCAATATCGATTTACTTAAAGAGAAAATTTATGAGAAATTAAAGTTCATTAGAATTTACTTGAGACCAAAAGGAGGAGAAGCAGATTTCAAAGAACCGTTGATTGCAAGAGAAGGAGATACAGTTGAAGATATTTGTAATAAACTACATCGAAGATTAAAACGAGAATTCAGATATGGGTTAATTTGGGGAAAGAGTGTAAAGTTTGGAGGACAACGTGTGGGATTAAATCACATAATGCTTGATGAAGATGTGTTAACAATTATCAAAAGACGATAAATATAATTAAAAATAGATCTGAAAAAATCACAATTCAAATTATCGTACAAAAATAAAAATAAATTATAAAAAAATGATTTTAAAAAAGAATCAATATTGCGACCAAAATGCCTTACAAATCAAAAAATTTAGAAAAAAAAATAAAATCAGAGGCTAAAAAATGTTTGAAAAAGAAAAAAATGTAAAATTCACGATCAAAATAAAAAAATCTAAATAAAATTACTTGACAATTTGTAATCAAATTGTGTAAATTTCTTTAGTGTAACCACTGAAAAACAATGAAATTCGGAAATTCTGTATGGCTACAAAAAGAAAAGCTGCAACTAAACGTAGATCAACTAGAAAGTCTACCGCAGCAGCTCCAAAAAGAAAAGCTACTAGAAAAACTGCAGCTAAAAAAGCAGCTCCAAAGAGAAAAGCAGCACCAAAACGCAAAGCAGCTCCAAAGAGAAAAGCAGCAACTAGAAAAGCAGCTCCAAAGAGAAAAGCTACTAGAAAAACTGCAGCTAAAAAAGCAGCAACTAGAAAAGCAGCTCCAAAGAGAAAAGCTACTAGAAAAACTGCAGCTAAAAAAGCAGCAACTAGAAAAGCAGCTCCAAAGAGAAAAGCTACTAGAAAAACTGCAGCTAAAAAAGCAGCTCCAAAGAGAAAAGCAGCACCAAAACGCAAAGCAGCTCCAAAGAGAAAAGCAGCAACTAGAAAAGCAGCAAAAAGACGATAATCTCGTCAGTAAACTAACAATCGTCTTAATGACGACGAATTGTTTTCATTTTTCAGATTCTAAAGCAGTGTTAACTATGGAACATTTAGTAAAAAATACTATCCACAGTGAATCAATTTTTTAAAACACTGCACAACATGTCTGCAAAGAATTTAGAACAAGAACAACAATGTTAAATGAAAAATAAATTATTTGCAAGTCATGTTTATGAGAATGAATTATTCGATGATCACATGAAATAAAAAATTAAATGTCTCAATAAAGATAACTCATTAATTTAATTTGTTCTTCAGTAGAGATTACATTTTTGTTAGTCAATATTTCCAGTAAATCTTTGAAAAGAGCTTTCTGTTCGGAAGACATTCCTCCTGAAGGACCTTTTTCTCCGGGTGGACCAGGTGGACCTCTTGGACCTGCAGGACCAACTGGGCCTTGTCCCCCAACTGGGCCTTGTTCACCTATTGTACCAATAGGACCAGTAGGACCACGTTCACCCTGCGGGCCTTGAATTCCTTGTGGACCTTGTGGACCTTTTTCTCCTGAAGGACCTGTTGTTCCACGTTCACCCTGGGAACCTTGCGGACCTTGTGGACCTTTTTCTCCGGGTGCGCCTAATGGACCTGTTTGACCTTTTTCTCCAAGAGGACCAATGGAACCTTTGTCACCTTTTTCTCCTTGTGGACCAGGTACTCCTGTTAATCCTTTAGAACCGGCTGGACCTTGTGGACCTTGTGGACCTTTTTCTCCAAGAGGACCTTCAGGACCTTTGTTTCCTTTTTCCCCCATTGGACCAGGTGGACCTAATTGACCTTTGTCACCAAGAGGACCTGTTGGACCTGTTAATCCTTTATCACCATGAGGACCGGGTGGACCTAATGGACCTTTGTCGCCGGATGGACCTATAGGACCTTTGTCACCAAGAGGACCAGGTCCGCCCTGAATTCCTTTTTCACCTTGAACACCGGATAATCCAGTAGGACCTTTGTCGCCAAGAGGACCTGTTGGACCTGTTAATCCTTTATCACCAATTACACCTTGCGGACCTTTGTCACCTTTTTCTCCAGGGACACCTCTTAATCCAGATGCGCCTTTGTCACCGACAGAACCTGTTGGACCTTTTTCTCCTTTGTCACCAAGAGGACCTTTTAATCCACTTGGACCTTTGTCACCAAGAGGACCTGTTGGACCTTTTTCTCCTTTGTCACCGGGTGGACCTGAAATTCCTTTGTCACCTTTATCACCTTTATCTCCAGTAATTCCTTTGTCACCAGTTAATCCTTTATCACCAGAAAGACCTTTGTCACCTTGTGAACCTTTGTCACCAGTTGCTCCTTTGTCACCAGGTGAACCTTTGGGACCTTCAGGTCCTTTAATTCCAGGTGGACCTTGAGGGCCAGGTGGACCAGGTGGACCTTTGTCACCAGGTGGACCTGTCGGACCAGATTCACCTTTGTCACCAGGTGGACCTGTCGGACCATCATTTGGTTTTGCAGAACGTGTAGGTTTTTGAATATCAGAAATTGTTTTTGTTTCAGGTTTTGTTTCAGGTTTTGTTTCAGGTTTTGTTTCAGGTTTTGTTTCAGGTTTTGATGTTGATCTAGCTAAAGGAACATCAAAAACAGTATGTAATGAAGAAAATAAATCAGTGACAACAATCCAAACACCATCAAGATTAGCAATGGATGATGGAAGTGGATTTGTAGGAGAACCCAGAGTTTCAGAAAATATACCATCTTTTACTCGAAGATGAAAATTCCCCTTCCATAAAGATGAAAATTGTTTTAAACGAATAGCATCATCAGATGGTTTACTATCAGTAATGGCAATTTGAGCTTCATACACACCTGATTGTTTGAAAGGTGCCTGTCCTTGAATCTCTAATCGTGGCTGAGATGACACAATCGTTTGTGGATATTTCAAGTATTTCTGTATTTAGATCGCTTCATCCTATGTAAATTAAGATTGAATGATAATAGGCTCAATTAAGCTTGGTATTTATCTAGATAAAATGAATAATTGAGCTGTGAAGAAACTGTTTGGAAGAAATAGAAAAGAGGTAAAGAAGACAAATACCGAGGAGATAATTCCACAGGAACGTAGTTTAGTAGATGTAGATTACAATCGTAAAAAATTATTTAAAAAAGGAGTCAATCTGATGGCAGATGAAAAACTAGAAGACGCCATAGAGATGTTTGAACAGGCATTACGAATTGATCCTGATAATGTTGAAACTTTAATGAAAATAGGATATGCGAGATTTCATCTAGACGAATATCCAGAAGCACTAAAAGTATATGATAAAATTTTAGAAATTGATGTTACAAATCCAGAAGCTTGGAATCTCAAAGGATTGGTGCATTATGAACAAAAAAATTATACTAAAGCATTAGATGCAGCTCAGAAAGCAATTGAATCAGATCCAACATACGGAATGGCATGGTATAATCAAGCATGTTTCCTGTCACTTCTAAATCAAGTTCCAGAATCATTAGAAGCATTGAAACGTTCTATTGAAATCGATGTGAAAAATGCAAGAAGATCAATTAGAGATAAAGATTTCATGAACGTAAGAATTGAAGAAGGATTCAAAAGAATTGAAGAGGTCGTGGTGTTAGAATCAGTCAGACAAGGATACCACACAATTGGTGCAATAGTATGGACAACATTTCTAGATAAAGCAGATGCAATGACAGCTTTGAATAAATTGTTAGAGAAAGGTTTGATTGTACAAAATGAAAAACGTGATGGTCTAAGTAGAATTCCAATATATGATCTAGCAGACAACATTGCAGAAAAACTTGGAAAAGAAAAGAAAGGATTATTTGGAATCACCAAAAAAACATTACCAAAACCAGTTAAGAATTTGAAAGAACTTAGTCAAGCAATTCAATCAGTTAAAGAATCAATTGAAGAAGAAGATATTGATAAAACCATAGAAATTTTTGATGTTTTCATAGACCCAAAAAAATCAGGTGAACAAATGATAGAAAATTTCTTTGATGAACATAGAGAAATAAGATTATGGAAAATCAGATTAAAAGATAGAGGCGTAGACTATCTAATAGATAACAAAGAGAAAATGATTGTTTTGTTTGACAATATTGAAGGAACAGTTACAAAAAAACTTAGAAATGAAATTGCTTAATCATTCAGCAGATAAATCCCAGTAATTAGCATCTTCTTGCTTTTCAGTAGGTTTTTCAAGATTTTTCCATTCTTTGAAAGAACGAACATACAATTTTGCATTAGGCAACCCTGCAGATTTTAATGCATAATATGCCAATCCAGAGAGAGTCCCCACACTGCCACAATAAGTAATAATTTCAGAGTCACCTGTAATACCTCGATTTTCCAATAATCTCTTCATATCATCTTTTGAGCGTAAAATTTTATCATTAGAAGCCAAAGTACGATAAGGAAGACTGATTGCACCAGGGATATGTTGTTCAAGAAAATTTAACCTCTCTCGATTATCAATTAAAATTACATCATCCTTTGTTTTTGCAGTTTCCAAATAATCAGAAGTTGCCAAAATATCCGGTTGGAGATTCATGGAATGTTCTCTAGATTGAATTTCAGGAACATTTGAATCATTTTCCAAACCAAGAGATTTCCAATGACCATAAGTAGTTTCAAGTAACGTTACATTAGAGTGACCCAAATATTCCAAAGTCCAAGCAACTCTAGATGCTAAAGCACCAAAGGTGTCATCATAAACAACTACAGGAGTTTCATCATCAATACCCATAGAATTTACAAGTTTCAAAACTCGTTCAGGGCTGTCATCAGACAATAGATTTGCAAGAGGTAGATTCACAGCAGTGGGAATATGATCCTGTTTGTAATCCCCTTCTCGTCTAACATCAATTACTCTAACGCTTTTGTCTCTAATTTCTGAACGTAAAGAGTCTACATCAGTTGTAATATTATCAGAGACTGTCAAGCGGCACACTCACCCTTTCCAGTTTTAGTGTGATAGCTTGTATCACTTCCATAATCCAAGTAAAAGTCAGGATCATCTTCAATAGTGGGAGGGGTAATTAATGGTTCCAATATTTTTTTAATCTCAATAATAGATTTTATTTTAGAATCCTCATTACCATTTACAACTCTATGAATCCATGTTTTCAAAGTATCATCAGGTTTTTTATTTTCTTTGAAAATTTCAATTATTTTTAAAATTACAGGGATTACTCTTTTTGCAGGAACTCTAAGAAGAGTTTGTCCTAACATAGTATCGCCATCAGAACGTCCACCTATAGACATCTGATAATTGGCATACATGTCTTTTCCAACACGTCCGCCTCCACCAAAGAATCCAATAGTAGCAATTCCATGTTGTCCACAAGAATTAGGACAACCACTAATCTTAATTGAAGAGTCACTAAGATCATCATCTTCATCAAGTTTCAACTCAAGGAATTTTCTTTGAATCTCTTTAGCAAGTCTATGTGAGTTTGTTAATGCTAAATTACAAGAAGTTGTTCCAGAACAGCCAATAGGGGCAGTCATAGTCAATGCACCAGATTTTGCCAATCCAGTCTCAAGTAGTTTAGAATACAGACGTGGTAAATCATCCTCATGAACATATCTTAGAGCAATATTTTGAGCAAAGCCGGCTCTACCCTTACCTTCAGATGAAAAGTCACGAATGATATCAGCCAATCCATACAATTGACTAGCAGTAATATCACCAGCCTCAAGAGTAAGAAACACTGAACGGTAATCAGATTGGGTTTGTTTCACAGTATTAGTTTTGAGCCATCTAGCAAATCCATCAGGAGCAGTGTCACCTCCACTTTCATCAGAAATTCGAATTGGTCTTTTGATTACATCTGGAGTGTGATCAACTTCTAATTGAGTGATAACAGATTGGGTTGCTCTAACTACAGCTCTTTCCTTAAGAACAAGATTTTGGAATTTCTCCCAACCCATATCATTTACAAGATAACGCATTCTATTTCTGGCAAGATTTTTTCTATCACCCATTCTATCAAATATTCTCATAACAGCAATTGAGGTGTAAAGTAAATCTTCTTCAGGAGTAAAGTCTTCAAGTTGATGACCTACAAAAGATCTGTTCCCCAACCCACCGCCAAGAAAAATTTTGAATCCTTTTTGAGTAGTCCCATCTATTTCTCTAATTTGAGGAATCAACCCCACATCAACCATTCGTACCATTCCATGTTTCTCACAACAAGTAAAATTAAATTTGAATTTTCTAGGTAAATTTTGAGCCATAGGATTTCTTAAAAAGAATCTTGCAGTTGCAAGAGCATATGGAGTTGCATCAAATTCTTCATCAGGACAAACACCAGACAAAGGACTACACATTACATTTCTTACAGAATTTCCACATGCTTCTCTAGATGTCAATCCAACTTCGGCTAAACCTCGGAATATTTCAGAAACGTCTTCAAGAATTACCCAATGAAGTTGAATGTTTTCCCTAGTGGAAAAGTGTGCACTACCTATAGAATATTGTTCACTTAGTTGAGATATTTTTTCAATTTGATCAGGATAAATTTCACCAGCTGGGAGTTTAATTCTAACCATGGCATAGTCACTAGTCATTCTAGTTCCATATGCTCCATGTTGGAGCCTATAACGTCTAAAACTGTCTTCGTCATATTTTCCTTGACGGAACAATTTTA
Source organism: Candidatus Nitrosopumilus sp. (assembly GCA_014384555.1). Classification (GTDB taxonomy): domain Archaea; phylum Thermoproteota; class Nitrososphaeria; order Nitrososphaerales; family Nitrosopumilaceae; genus Nitrosopumilus. The sequence goes on from JACNFR010000046.1 coordinate 23,473, forward strand.
CAGTATTTGCAAAATCATCAGCCTCCTCAATTCGAGACCAATTGATTTTGGATTTTACAGAATCAGGCAACGATTGTTTAAGATCCGATATTGTCAATACAAAGAAATTTCTTTTAGTTTGGATATAAATTTTTGAAATTTGGAGGTTTTAGGAGAGATATTTTCCTTAAAGTACAAAATTTTCCTACTTCTATGAATAAGTAAATTTTAGAAATAATTAGTATCACCTAATTTTTTAGAAATTAGATGTGGGAAACTATTAATTGTTCAGAAAACGGTGTGTCTTCATGCAAGAAGCAACAGTTGCAGAACAATCAGAGAAAATTTTTACCGACGTACGTGAAGTTGAAATTACACGTGCAATTGCAAATGAATTTCATGAAGTATTAATTGACAGAGCAGAATCAGATGTCATCATTATTGGTGCAGGTCCTGCAGGATTAACAGCTAGTAGAGAATTATCAAACATGGGATACAAGGTTTTAGTTATTGAACAAAACAACTACCTAGGTGGCGGTTACTGGTTAGGAGGATATATGATGAATCCAGTTACAGTTAGAGAGCCAGCACAAAAAATATGGGATGAACTTGGTGTACCATACAAAAAAGTTGCAGAGGGATTATACTTGACACCAGGACCTCATGCGGTATCAAAATTAATTGCAGCAGCATGTGATGCAGGAGTAAAATTCTTGCAATTAACTAAATTTGATGACTTGGTTTTGAAAAACGGAAGAGTTGCAGGAATTGTAGTTAATTGGATGCCGGTTTCAGCATTACCACGAAACATCACTTGTGTTGATCCAGTTGCATTTGAAGCAAAAATAATCATCGATGCTTCAGGTCACGATTCAGTTGCAGTAAAAAGATTAGTAGATAGAGGTTTAGCTAAATGGAAAGGAATGGAACCAATGCATGTCAACGATGGTGAAGAACATGTTGTTCACAAGACAGGAGAAGTTTATCCAGGATTAATAGCAGCAGGAATGTCAGTAACTGAAACTCATGGATTGGCAAGAATGGGACCAACATTTGGTTCCATGTTATACTCTGGAAAGAAAGCAGCAGAAATCACAGCACAGAAAATCAAAGAGTTAGAAAGATAATAAAACAAATCACCTAGCACTCAGATGAATAATTTTTGAAATTATCAAGAATTGTGCCAAATCGACAACCATCTTCAGAGAATCAAGGGTGAAAATCAAGTAATCATGATTTATTTTGTTTTCAGATACTATTTTGATGAGTTCATATTAAATGACAAACGAAAAAATGTTAATTGTTGCATTCCCTAGTGCAGGATTAGTAGGTGCTTTTGCAGTATCTTATCTTACCTCACAATTAGGAATGAAGGATATTGGAGATCTAGAATTTACAAAAATATCTCCAACATATGCGATTAAAGATGGGGAAATTTACGGGCCAGTTCGCATATATAATAAAGAAAATCTATATGCTATTTTATCCAGCATACCATTGAATCCAACTCACACATATGATCTAATAACAAAATCAATAGAATTTGCAAAAAATAACAATATCAAAAAAATAATCATCCCACGAGGATTAGAGGCATATGAAAATAAGAAAAATGATCCTATTTCATACGGAGTGGCAGTTAACAAAAATTCTAAGTCGCTTTTAGAGGAATATAATTTACCAAGCATAAAAGGTGCAATGATCTTAGGTGTAGATGCAAGTGTTATTTCTGCACTAAAAAATTCAGAAATACCATGTATTGTTTTATACACAACTTGTAGAATGATGTTCCCTGATGATGACGCAATCATAAAATCCATTAGAACACTTGCAGACATAATCAGAGTTAAAGTCGAAACTGAAAAATTCGAAGAACAGTTAGAGAAAATAAGCAAAGAAAATGAAAAATTAATTGCAGAAACTAAAAATTATTTTGAGAACACATCTGGAAAATCAGCATCCATTCTACCTCCAGGAATAGGCTAATTTTTACCAGATTCAATGCCTAAAACCAGATAAGCCTTTAAAAAAAATAGGCGTTAGAAAGATAAGCAATTAAGATAAGCTTTCTGTAGTGAAGATTTCTAAAATTATTCTATACAATGAACCTACAGTTCCTGAGATTCAAATAGATAAAATAAAACAATTCATCATAGATACATTCCAAATCAAAGTTGAGATAAAAGATAACTTTTTTGAAAGTTTAGAAGATGAAATATTTGAAAAAATAGCATCGACCAGAATTTTTGATTTAAAAAAACAATTCAAAAAACATGCTCCAACACAAGAAGAAATTCAGATTGAGAAAGAAAATCAAGATGTATCTGGGCAAGATATCATGACTTTGTATGACGGATTTGAATTACAAAACATCATTGCAGAAAACATTCCAAATACAGATAGCACATTACACATAATTTTCACAAACAAGATTACTGCAACATTTGATAATGATGATTTCAGATATCATGCTAGAGCGCTAATCAGTTCCAACCCTACAATAATTTCAACAACTGGAACCATAGAGGCCCCTGCAAAACCTAAACAATACTATTTGGATTTAATGACAAATTTTTCAGAAGAAAAGATAGAAGAAATTGGAAAAAAATACAAAGGAGAATTTTTAGAATATCACGATTTAAGATTAAATGAAATTATAGAAGGGTATGTGTTACAAGCCATCATGTATTATGCCACAGGAGATGCATTTTGTGAAAACAAAGAATGCAGGTTATTCAATGCACATTGGCAAAAAGATTTGTTTTACTCACAAATTGAAAACAAGAAACTCTGTGATAAACATCAAGGGAATCTCAATGAGCTAAGAAATCAAGTAGGAATGGATTGAATATGATTACGAATCTTTTCAGATGATTTTTTCAGAGAAGACGATTCAGTATCATCTAGTCTCACTTTTTGTATCTCAGATATACCATTTTGATCAATTTTTACAAGTACACCCATAGCAACATCATTTTCCCCATATTCACCCTCAAGAACAACAGATGCAGGAATGATAATTTCTTTTTTATGTAAAATAGAATCAATTACATCAAAGGTATTTTTTGCAATGCCGAATTGAGATCTACTCTTAAAATTTCTCAATTTTTTCCAATAATTTCTAACACCATCAGTAATAGAATCTCTACTATCAATCATAGAAAAAAGAGGATTGCCGCCAACTGTAACACCAGAGAAAACAGGCACCATTGAATCACCATGTTCTCCTAAAACAAGAGCGTTAGAAATGGAAGATTGTGGAACAGACAGTGTTTCAGATATAAGATAACGAAATCTACTCGTATCAAGACTAGATGCAATACCAATTACTTTGAATCTAGGAATAGCGCTTTCTTTTTGGAAAAAATAAGTTAGAACATCAAGAGGATTAGACACTATCAAAACAATTGCAGATGGACAATACTGTTTAATTTTTTGTGCAATTTCTTTTATCATCTTTACCTGCAGTACAATATTCTCAGTTCTATCTTTCATGTAAACGCCTACACTTGCAGTAATTACAACAATATCAGAACCAGATATTTGAGAATAGTCATCAGTTCCACGAACAGTAAATTTAGAGTTTGCAGGTATTGCACTTGCAACATCTAATGCTTCTCCAATTGCCTTTTTCTTATCACGATTTACAAGTAAAACATCATCTAAGCCATTTGCCACACAAAGGAATCCTATAGATGTGCCAACACGACCGCTACCAATAATTGAAATTAATTAGATCACACTCCGTTTATTTGACAATTAAAACAGGACATCTAGTTTTTTGAGAAACACCATTTGCAACACTGCCTAAAAGTAACTTATCAAATCCAGTTCGACCATGAGAGCCAATTACAATTAGATCATATTTTCTAGATTTTGCATAAGTTACAATATCATTAACAACAGATTTGGAGGTTATAATTTGAGATTTGACTGAGACATTATTTTTTTCTGCAATAGATTCTAATTTTTCAAGATGTTTTTTTGAAACCTTTTTTTGTTTTTGGATTAATTCAGAATCAGCTCTTGCATCATAGTATTTGTGATGCCATGCATCACCTTCAAGGCAAGTAAGTAAAGTTACTTTAGAATCACGACATTTAGCAATATCTAATGCTACTTTGAATGCTCTAGTAGACTGGGTTGAAAGATCAAAAGGAACAAGAATGTTTTTAAACAATCTCAATATTCCTTTTTACGAATACTATCTTTTTGACGATTAGTATCATGTTTAGATAATTCACCTTCTAATTTTCTTGATAATTCATCAGCAATTTTTAAAATATCCCATCCAGACGCAGTGTAAATGAGTTGATTTTTAGAGGTTTTTACAGTAGCCGTAGCATCATAATGAGTTCTAGAACCTTCAGGGTTTTGAGATTCTACTGCAATTTTTGCTTCAATAATATGAGTCAATACTTGTTGAACTTTTTCTAAAGCATCACCAAATTTTGATGAAAGTATTTCGTTAGCAGGTTCATCTTTAGGTAAACCAATTACAAATAAAGGAACTTTTTCAGCCATATCTAACCTGAACAAACTAGAACTAAATAGCTTTCCAATAATTATCAACCATGATTTTCAGTAATGATTTTGCTAAAAGATATTTATCAAATCAGTGGCAACAATATTCATGGATATAAAAAATTTAAAATTATCAGAATTGATTACAAAACCAATCACAGTTAGTCCCAACACAACACTCATGAAAACTAGAGAATCAATACTAAAACACAAAGTCAAAAGAGTCATAGTTACAGACAAGAAAAATCCAGTTGGAATCATAACTGAAAAAGACATAGCAAAAAAAATTTACGAATTAGGATCAACCCCCATTAAAGATGTAAAAGCAAAAGATTTCAAACCAAGAAAATTATTTACACTGACGAGAGAAAATACAGTAAAAGAATGTGCACAAATGATGAAAAAGCACAGAATTAGTGTGGTAATTATTTTAAATAAAGACAAAACGCTTGAAGGAATAGTAACTGAAACAGATCTTGTAAAAGCATTTCTCACAAAAGGTTCAGACTCTATCAAAGTTTCAAAAATAATGCAGTCAAATGTAATTACTGCAGCTCCAAGTGATCCAATATTACATGTGGAAAGTTTATTGTTAAAATATAAAATTTCCAGAATCATCATCAAAAGAAATCAAAAACCGGTAGGTGTAATCACGTTCAGGGATTTTGTACCTGCAAAAATCCCACAATGGATTGCAGAATCAGCAGATCCTAAAGAAGTTCAAGAATATAAATTCAAAAAAGGATTGGAAGAAATACACTCAAATCAGATGAGTTATCTTTTTCCATTTCATGCAACAGATATCATGGCAACAAATCCAATTACAGTAGAGTCAGATAATGATGTCAAACTTGCAGTTACTAAAATGATCAAATACAACATCAGCGGTCTTCCAGTCGTAAAAAATGAAAGATTGGTAGGAATAATTACAAAATCAGATATAGTAAGTACATTAGTAAATTAAGTTCATTTCACAATCAAGACAGAGCACGATGAAGACTGAGAAATTTTATTTGAAACACTTCCAAGCAAAAATCTAGCTACAGAGCCAAGGCCTTTATTTCCAACAACAACAAGATCACATTTTTCTTTTTTTGCAAGTTTTTCAATTTCATTTACAATATTTCCTTCTTTCAAGAAAATTTTTGCAGATATTCCTTTTTTTGATAATGTAAGTTTAGATTTATCCAATATTTTAGTTCCAAATTTTCGAAGTATTCCCAAGTATTCTTTACGATCCAGTAAATTGATGGGAATAGATTTTTCGATAACGTATATCAAAATGATTTCAGAATTGAATGCATCAACAAATTCACATGCACGTTTTAATGCTTTTTCAGAATATGTCGAACCATCTAGAGGAACTAGGATTTTCTTGAAACTATTTACAGTCATTTTACAACTAGTACTGGTTTTTTAGATTTGTGCAAAACATAGTTAGAAACACTACCTAAGAAAATTTCTTTTGCAGAGCCCATTCCACGAGCGCCAATAACAACCAAGTCAATTTCATTTTTTGAATTGTTTGCAAATCGGGCAATATCATATCCAGGATCACCTGCAATTGCTTTTCCAATCAACTGAATGCCTTTTTTTGCTGCTCGTAATTTTGCATCAGCAAGTAATTTTTTCACTTCAGTCATGGAATTAAAATCCAAGAACCCTAGAGGATGAATTGCATATATTCCAGGAACTGTTTTTACAGACAAAGCAGTTACTATTCCTTGAGATTGTCTTGCAAGATGGATGGCCATATCTAATCCACGGAGGGAATTTTTGGAGCCATCAAGGGGAACAAGTATTTTCTTTGTTTTAATTGCCACTATACTAACAAAATATCAAAGCTAGTTTAAAGACTTATGTGATTATCTTTATTGATTTTCAATCTTGGTAATTTAGAATTTACATCTTATAATTGAAAAGAGGAATAATATCATGAATAGTACATTTGTAAACGAAGTAATGAACAAGGATGTACTAACTCTAGACAAATCAGTATCACTACAAGAAACAGCAGAACATATGAAAAAATTAAGCATAGGGTGTGTAATTGTTACAGAGAATGACAATCCAGTTGGAATTATTACCGAAAGAGATTTTGTGACAAAAATTGCTGCAGAAGGAAGGCCGCTATTTACAGAAATCAAAGAAGTAATGTCATCACCAGTAATTACAATTGATTCAGAAGAAACGATCTGGGAAGCATCGGAATTAATGAAAGAAAAATTAATTCATAAACTTCCAGTTACAGATAATGGGAATATTGTTGGAATTATTACAACTTCAGATATTGTAAGAATATCCAGTGTAGGATCAGATTCAGAAATGCGAAGAATTTGTGATCAAATTCTTTTGAGAATGAAAGACAAGTGACCAAAAGAGATATTCACTTAAATTATTGAAATTAAGACCATTAACATTATGATGTCAGGAGGAGATGCAGGTTCAGCAGTTCTCGAAACAAGAGACGATGAAATTAAAATATCAGATAAAACTAAAACAAAATATGATGTAATCATTATCGGGGCAGGACCATCAGGGTATACTGCAGGGATTTATTGTTCCAGAGCAGGTTATGACACTTTGATTTTATCTGGATTACTTCCAGGAGGACAACTAGTCAATACAACAGAAGTTGAAAACTATCCGGGATTTGAAAACGGGATTATGGGCCCAGATTTGATGATTGATATGAGAAAACAATCACAGAGAATGGGAACTACCATTATTGATGACGTAGTAGTGGATGTTGATTTTAGACGTAAACCATTCAAAGTTTTAACAGCATCAGAAGAATTTGAAGGTCGTGCAGTAATTATTGCAACTGGGGCCAATCCAAGAAAATTAGGTGTTGAAGGCGAAGAAACTTTCAGTGGAAAAGGTGTATCGTATTGTGCAACATGTGATGGTCCTTTTTTTAGAAATCAAGAAATTCTTGTTGTAGGTGGAGGAGATTCTGCAATTGAAGAAGCAACATTTCTTACAAAATTTGCATCAAATGTTCACGTAATACATAGACGAGGAGAGTTGCGTGCAAGTAAAATCATGCAAGAAAGAGCATTTAACAATGAAAAAATAAAATTCCATTTTGATTCTGAAATTACTACAATTAAAGGAGATCAAAAAATACAGCAAGCAGTTCTAAAAAATCTAAAAACAAATGAAGAAACAACATTAGAAGCAGGAGGTTTGTTTGTGGCAATCGGCCATGTGCCAAACACACAACTATTCAAAGGTCAAATCGATTTGGATGATGAAGGGTATATTGTATTAAAAAATAAAACATATACCAACATAGAAGGGGTTTTTGCAGCAGGAGATGTACATGATAGAAGTTACAGGCAGGCAATCACAGCAGCAGCATTTGGATGTATGGCAGCAATTGATGTTGACAAATATCTTACAGAAAGTGCAGATAAACAATAATGAAAAATGCTCAATGCAAAAAATGTCTGAATAAATTTCATGAGAAAGAGATCTACACAATTCAGCAATTTCAATACAGAAAAGAACCTTCATACAAATGGTCAGTGAAATTTTTTGAAGAATTAGGAATCAATGAATGGGATTCGTTCTGTGAAAAGTGTATGATGTTTTATTCAAAGGAATCAGATAAGAAATGGAAGGAATCAAAAATCTAAACTCTTTATTGTGAGATAAAAAACTGAAAATAATGAGTCAAGATCCAGAAAAACTGAAAAAATCAGCAAAAGAACATAGCGATAAACTCGCAAAATTAGGAATGGAATTAGGAGAAATTCAATTCAGTTACAAAATTGAAGAAAAAGTAACTAAAGAATATTGGCAACAAAGAATAGAGGATTTTAAAAAATATAATGAAAAAGGTTTGGAATATTATAATCAAGTACATGCCATGATGAATTTAGTAAACAAAGAAGAAGCACAAATATTTCTTTTACATGTAAGTAAATTCAGGCAATTAAGTAAAACACTATTAGAAGCAATGGAGAAGATTAAAGAAAATCCATCAATTATAGACTCTAAAGATAAACAACAGAGCCCATGGAGTAAAGAAATTAAAAATCAAATTACAGAACAGAGTAGTAAATGTCTTCGACATGAAATGGATATGAATTCTTCATTCAGAGAATTTTATGACAAACATTTGAAGAATATTCTTGAATGATCTAGTAAGCTAATTCAGACATGTGTTTTGCATCTTTAAGAGAATTTTCAAACTCTTCTTCAGTCATAACATTTTGAGATGCATAAACACTTTTGAATTTTCTTCCATCATCAGCAAAAATTCCTACCACACATGCATCTCCATCAATAGGATATTTCTTCATGCATGCATACACTGCTGCAGAAGAAGGGCTGATTAGGAGTTTATCTTTTGTAAATACCTCTTTAACAACTGAAAATGCTTCATCATTGTCTGCAGATACCCAATCATCAACAACATTTTCTCTTTTTAAGAATAAATCAGGTTTTGCAGATTCTTCAAAATTTCTCCACCCTTGAATCAAATGGTTTTGTTGGGGCTGACATCCAATTATCTTCACATTAGGATTCTTCTCCTTAAGAAAAGTACCAATTCCAGTAATAGTTCCACCAGTACCAACACCAGTAAAGAAATGAGTTACTTTACCGTCAGTTTGTTTCCAAATTTCAGGTCCAGTTCCAACATAATGGCCCTTGAAATTTGCTTCATTAGCATATTGGTTTGGAGAATAATATGTATCAGGTCTAGAAGATGCAATTGATGTGGCAAGTGCAATACTTTGATCAGTTCCAGCACCTACTTTAGGGCATAAATCATCACTGGTTTCAAACACTTTAGCTCCTAGGTTTCTTATGATATCTTTAGTTTCATTACTTGCTTTTTCAGGAATTACAATCTCGACTTTGTAACCTAAAACATTTGCAATTCCAGTCAATGCAATTCCAGTGTTACCAGAAGTTGGTTCGATGATGATGCTTTTTCCTTTGGTTAAAATTCCTTTTTCTTCACCGTCTTTAATCATATAATATGCCGCCCTATCTTTAACAGAACCAAAAGGATTGTGACCCTCTAATTTTGCAAAATATTCAACGTTGTCATGAGAAAGAGAATCCAAATGTACCAGAGGAGTATTACCTACACGATTCAAAACATCTGTATCAGTAACAGTGGTCATGATTTAGATTATTTCACCTTTTTAATTTTGAATGTAATAGTTTCACCGTCTTTGGACATGTCTAATAATTCATGACCATTTCTTGTAACCCATCTTGAAATGTCATCTTCAGCTGCAGGATCATCTGCAGATACAATAATGATTTCGCCAACTTGCATTCTTTCAATTTCAATTTTTGTTCTAAACACAGGTTCAGGACAAAATAATCCTGTGGCATCTAATTTTTTTTCAGTGGATTCAGACATTACTAATTCCCAAAGGCCAAATTGTCATATTAAAAGCTATTCGAGTTTAGCTTGTCCTACTTTACTGAAAAATAGAGTTTTGAAAAATATTATCTAAATAGGTCTTCATGTTCAGGTCGGATTAATTCATCAATAGTGTGGTCTTCAACATCAAACGAATAGTCACGAATTATTGCAAATGGACATTTCAAAGATTTACCCATAACTAATTCCGATGCAGATGTAATTTCATCAGCAATAGCAATTGCAGTTACTCGCAGAATTTTATTAAAAGAATCCAAAGTTCCTTCATAATCTAAGATGGGATTTAATCCAGAAACTCCTATCGCATGATTAGTTTGCCCCATTCTAAAAGGTCGACCAAAAGTATCAGAAATTATTACTGCCACATTTTTGTCGGATTGTTCTAAAATTTTCTTTCTAATTCTTTCTGCAGAAACATCAGAGTTCACAGGTAACAAAGTTGCAAATCCTTCTTTGATGTTACTTTCATCAATTCCAGCATTTGCACAAATAAAACCTTGATTAGTTTCAACTATCAAAATTCCATTTTTCATTCTGACAATTCGTTTTGATTCTGATAAAATTAATTCAATAATTTTTGGATCCTTTTGATATTGAGAACTAATGCCTTCAGCCAATAAAGAAGGCATCACAGTTGACAAATCAATTAACCGTCCTTCTTGTTTAGAAATTACTTTTTGTGCAATTACCAGAATGTCGCCATCGTTTAATTTTTCAGATTTTAGAATAATATCAGATAAGTCATCAGATGGTTCGATCTCTTTTTCAATATGTATAGGAATAATTTGCAAGTGATGTATCTCAACAATAGGACTAAAAAATTGTTTATGCAGGAGTTGCAGTTTCTAATTCAAGTTTGTAGTGTTTATTGATAATATCAATAATTTTGGAGAGATCTTTTTCTTCTAAAGTTGTAGTGGCCAAGTCTTTTACAATATCTTGGGCACGATATGCAATTCCCAATCCGCATACATCAAATAATTTTATATCATTTGCACCATCTACGACACAAACAATGTCTTCTTTTTTCTCACCCCATTCTTCAATTTTTATTTTTGCAGATTTTGATTTGTCAGAATCCACGTTAATTTTAACACCATCTAGTTTACCATCTTTGAAAATTAATTCATTTGAAAAAATATAATCAAGATCTAATTCTTTTTGTAATCGGTGCATCATCAAGGTAAAGCCACCAGATACGGCCATGATTTTCCAACCTGCTGCTTTTAATGCTCTACATGCCTCTTTTGCACCAGTCATGATAGGCAATGCATCAGATACTTCTTGGCAGATTTTTTCATCAAGGCCCTTTAGGGCTGCAACTCTAGTTCGTAATCCTTCTTCCCAGTTAATTTTTCCTTGAATTCCTTGTTTTGTAATTTCCCAAATTTCAGCTTCTTTGTTGAGTTTTTCTGCAAGAATAGGGAGATATTCTTCGTCATACAAAACTCCCTCGACATCAAAAATAGCTAGCAATAGTTTTCTGATTCGAAAAAAATCGCTAATTATATTAAAGTTTAAACTTTTTTAGATCTAAAAAACGCTAGTAATAAATCACCGAGTA
>JACNFR010000024.1 GCA_014384555.1 Candidatus Nitrosopumilus sp.
GATGAAACCCCATACATTTTTGCAGAACCTAACTGATAGCAATCCAAATTAAGCGTAAATTTCCCAAACTTTTTGGACTCGTTGCATAGCTTGGATAGTGCGATTGCTTGCGGAGCAATAGGTCGCCGGTTCGAATCCGGTCGGGTCCGTATACCATTCTTCTAGACCTAACTTGCTCTACTGGTCCGGTCGAGTGACGAGAAATATTTCTGAGCCAAACTAGTTCGTAGTGTCAGGACTTCTTTCAAGACAAGTTAGTACCTTGGACTGTAAGGATTAGCACTTTGGGTCTTGAACTAAAACACAGTCTCTTTTGAAGAATAATAATGGTTCAACTCCTTTGCGGATTCATTTCAGCTTACTGTAATGGTCAATGTCAATAATTTGTAATTATTTTAGTAAAAGAAAAAGAATCTAATCATCATCGAAGCTGTAATCATCGTCATTATAGTTTTGACTTTGATTAGTACTCTCGATGAAATCGTAATCATGTTTGTATTTCATATTCTATTTCGAATTTAAGGGAAGATAACTATTGGGTGGATAAACTACATCTTTCTCTAAATCTATATAGATTGCTCAAAATCCTGATTTTAATTCCAAGGAATCATCCTAGTCGATTTATTCTCTATATAGTATATGGAACTAACATAATCTATGCCTAGTATTTGTAAATAGAATTTTTAAAATTACTTGTTAATGAAGACAAAAACATCGTTACTGATTTTATTGACTGCACTTGGAGCGATCATTACTCCCCTGTATGCAGACGCAGCAACAACACCTGACATCCCTGATCCAAACGTAGAATTCACTTTGACAGGAGCAGGTGCAACATTTCCATTCCCCCTCATTGATTTGTGGAGAGTTGAATACAACAATGTCTATGACAATGTCAACCTCAATTATCAGTCAATTGGAAGTGGTGGTGGAATCAAACAACATATCGAAAAAACTGTAAATTTTGCAGCATCTGACAAACCTATGAGTGAAGCAGAAAGAGATTTGGCTTCTGGAACATTACACATACCTGAATCTATTGGGGGTGTAGTTGTAGTGTATAACATTCCTGAAGTTCCAAACACAGGACTCAAGTTAACTGCTGATACAGTTGCAGGAATCTTTTTGGGAGAAATCACAAAATGGAATGATCCTATGATTGTTGCAGAAAATCCAGGATTGAATTTACCTGACAAAGCAATTGTTACAGCACACAGATCAGACGGCTCTGGAACTACTTTCATCTTTACGGATTATCTTTCAGTAGTTAGTCCAACATGGGATGAACTAGTAGGTAAAGGAAAATCTGTTCCATGGCCTCTAGGCTTAGCAGCTGCAGGCAATGAAGGTGTAGCAACAATTGTAAAATCTACAGAATATTCAGTCGGTTATGTTGAACTTGCTTATGCGTTTCAAACTGGAATGACTTATGCATCAATTCAAAATGCTGAGAAATCTGCATTTATTGAACCCTCTCTAGACAGCATCTCTGCTGCATCTAGTGGTGTTGCTGATAGTTTACCTGCTGCAAAAGATAGTTGGGTAGGCGTATCACTTGTAAATGCACCTGGATCTAGTTCATACCCTATTGCAAGTTTCACATACTTGCTAGTATATGATGATCTGAAACCAGTAACTAAAAACAAAGAACAAGCAAAAGCTGTAATCCATTTAATTAATTGGATGATTACTGATGGTCAAGAATATTCATCAAGTTTATTGTATGTTCCACTAGCTGACAAAGTAACAAAACTTGGACAGCAAGGACTAAAACAAATAACATATGACGGAGAAATTCTTTGGGATGAAAATGCATCTCCAAAATCAGAAGTCACACAAGAGATTAATCAACAAACTGAAATGACAGCATCTGATGAGAAAGAAGGTGGTGGTTGTTTAATTGCAACTGCAACATATGGCTCGGAGATGGCACCTCAAGTTCAGTTGTTAAGAGAAATCCGAGATAATCAACTAATGAATAGTGCTCCAGGAATGTCTTTCATGACTGGATTCAACCAACTATATTATTCATTCTCACCACAAATAGCTGATATGGAAAGAGCAAACCCTGCATTCAAAGAAATGATAAAAATTGGAATTACTCCATTACTATCATCTTTGTCTATAATGGAATATGCAGAGTCTGACTCTGAAGTATTAGGATATGGTATAGGTGTAATCATGATGAATCTTGGAATGTATGTGGGAGCACCAGCTATGATGTTCTACGGATTAACTAAAAAATACCGCGGATAAATTATCCAAAGTTTCTTTTTTATTTTTTAAGATTCTACAATGACACTTTGCACTGTTTCATCTATTACAATTTCTGATATGTCTCTTGAATATTCTGCTGTTCTTCTAATGTCTTCTAAAATTAATTTTATTATTGCAGTATTATCATGAGGTTTGAGCGAATCCATTAATTTTTTTTCTTTTTCTATTACTTTGGTTACACTTGTTGCAACATTTTCTGCCATTATGTAATCTCTTTTAGAAAGTGCATCTATTGAATTTTCAAAAACAACAAGAGATTCTTTACTAATTTGTTCTATTTCTTTTAGAATTTTTTCATCTATTGGGGATTTCAGATATTTTATCTTCTTTGCAATTAATCCTGCATGATCTGCAATTCTTTCAACACATTTTACCACTGTTCTATATCCTAGACAATCTGATGGTTTTTCAAGGCCAGAATCTATTAAAACTTGAACATTTTCTAATGCTAAATTTAGATTTCTAAGTAAATAAAGACTGAATCTATCTACTTCATCATCCATTTTGATGATTTCTTCGGCATGCTCCGAATCTGTTTCACCAAGTGCTTCAATGGATTCTTCATGCATATTTTTGGCCGTCGTGTACATTCTTTTTAATGCGATAGTAAATGATAATTGTGCAAGTTGAGTTAGGACTTGTAATGTTATTCTCTCTGAACTGGATTCAATAATCTCAGTTCCCATTAGAGTAGTTCTTACTAAATCTCTAATTGCACTTTTATGTATACTAGAAATTTCAATCCCGTTTGTTTTAATTTCAATAGTTTTGTATCCTGAAAGATACATTGCAATAATTTTTCTTCTTGTAGATTCTTTTGAATCTTTTTTTCCAATAGTTGCTTTGGCATGGTTTTTTTTATTTTGTTCTTCTTGAAATAATGTAATTGAACCGTTACGATTTTTGAGCAGGATAATTTCGGAATTTTTTTTAAGTTTTAATTCATCTATCCATGTTTTTGGTATGGATACAGTGTATGTAGAACCTCCAGTTAATTGCAATCGTCTAATCTGTTTTATTTCTGACATGTGATTAATTTAATACTGAAATTAATCTAATATACCGCTTCTTAACATAATCTATATAGATCTAAATCTATCTCATATGCTACATAATTCATGATCCTTTTTTAGATAACATGTAATTCTGGTTGAAACTATGTGGAGAAAAAACTTGATGTGCATCGAAAACAGAATATCCGCTCTGATAAAATTTTCAAGTTAGCTGCTACAATTGCAGGATCATTTGTTTTAGTAATAATAGCTCTGATGATATTTCAGTTAATTTCTGAGTCTTATCCAATTTGGGAAGCTGAGGGTCTTGGATTTATCATTGGTACTGATTGGAATGCCGTTGAGGGGAGAGAATCATTTGGAGCATTGCCCTATATTGCAGGCACGCTTGTCACTGCCGCTTTGGCCATGGCGATTGGTGTTCCTCTTAGTATTGGAATTGCAATGTTCATTTCAGACGCTCCTGCAAAAATTGGCGGTCCTTTAGGATTTCTAGTTGAACTTTTAGCTGCAGTTCCTAGTATAATTTATGGCCTCTGGGGTCTTTTAGTTTTTAGACTTTATTTTCAGGATTGGGTGGAGAAACCATTACATAATTTGTTTGGTGATTCGATATTTTTATTTTCAGGAACTCCGTTTGGTCTTGATATCATTACAGCAAGTGTAATTTTAGCTATTATGATTATTCCAACAGTCTCATCAGTATCACGTGAAATAATGAAAGCAGTTCCCCAACAACAAAGAGAGGCTGCATACATGTTAGGTGCAACAAAATGGGAAATGTTCAAGCTTGCAGTATTTCCATATTCTAAGACTGGATTGATTGGAGCTTCAATTCTGGGGCTTGGAAGAGCAGTTGGAGAAACAATGGCAGTTACAATGCTAATTGGAAATGCAACTGGCATCTCTGCATTCCCATCTTCATTCTTCAAACCAAGTCAAACGATGTCTAGTATTATTGCAAATGAGTTTGTTGAAGCATCTCCTGCATCGTTACATCTTCCAGCTTTAATTGGAGTTGCCTTGGTTCTTTTACTCATTGCAATTGTAATTAATGTTATAGCACATCTGCTAGTAACTAGGATGATGAAAGTAAAGGAAGGGGCAATTAACAATTGACTACTACTAACGAAAAAAGACAAGAGTACAGGGCATTATTCAAAAATAATGTGAAGAAGAGGTTACTTGTTGATAAAATAGTTCACATCATAATATTTGCATTTGTCATAATTGCAATCATTCCGCTTGGAAGCATACTTGTTGAAGTTTTCAAAAATGGTATTACTGCGATAAGTTACGAGTTTTTAACTGCAACTCCTGGTTCAATCGGTTCTGGTGAAGGGGGTATTGGTCCTGCAATCCAAGGCACTCTGATTATAATTGGACTTGCCAGCCTGATTGGTGTTCCTATCGGGGTTATGTCTGGAATATTTCTCTCTGAATATGGCGATAATAGACTTGCAAGAAACGTTAGATTTTTCAATGATGTGTTTATGGAATTCCCATCCATAGTTCTTGGAATATTTGCATTTTTAGTAATTGTATTGATTCTTGGTCATTTTTCAGTATGGGCAGGCGCGTTTGCACTGGCATTAATCATGTTTCCAATTGTTGCAAGAACTACTGAGGAATCTCTGAAAATGGTTCCTGTAACTTATCGTGAAGCAGGAACTGCTTTGGGTTTGAAAAAATGGGTTATTACTTTTAGAATTGTAATTTCTGCTGCAAAAGGCGGTATGATTACAGGAATTTTATTGGCCGTTTCAAGAATAGGTGGAGAAACTGCTCCTTTGATAATGACTATTCTTGGTAGTAGTCAATTCTTTAGCAGTATGGATGTTCCAATGGATGCATTACCTCTGAGAATTTGGAGGCTGTCTTTGTTACCTTATGAGAGTTCACAGTTACAGGGTTGGGGGGCTGCTTTAGTTTTGATATTTGTCATTATAGGGATCAATTTGGCTGTTCGATACTATTTTGGAAATGGAAATGGAATGATAAGGAAATTAATTAAACAGGGGGGATTAGTTAAAAAATGACTATGAGTACACCTGAACAAAAAATTACCAATTCAACTGATTCACAAATTCCTGATACTACATCTCATGTAGAGAAAAAATTCAAAATGATTGCAGAAAATGTTTCTATTTATTATGGTGATACAATGGGTGTGAAAAATGTCACAATGAAATTTCCAGAAAAATCTGTTACTGCTTTAATTGGACCTTCTGGGTGTGGAAAGACTACTTTCCTTAGATGTCTTAATAGAATGCACGACATGACAAAAAATGCTAAAGTTGAAGGTAAAGTAATGATTGATGATATTAATCTCTATGATAAATCAATAGATCCAATTTATCATAGAAGAAAAGTTGGAATGGTTTTTCAAAAACCAAACCCATTTCCAACAATGTCAATTTATGATAACGTTACTGCTGGTCTAAAATTAAATGGTGTAAAAGACAAGAGAATTTTAGATGAAATTGTAGAGGACACGCTCAAAATGGCATATCTTTGGGATGAGGTAAAAAATGATTTGAAAAAATCTGCAATTGAATTATCTGGTGGTCAACAACAACGGCTTTGCATTGCAAGAGCATTGGCAATTCAACCCGAGGTTTTACTAATGGATGAGCCAGCATCTGCATTAGATCCTATTGCAACACAAAAAATTGAAGAAACAATTACAGAACTAAAAAAAGACTATACGATAATTATAGTAACTCATAACATGCAACAAGCAGTCAGAGTTTCAGATTATACTGGATTTATGTATCTTGGAGAATTAATAGAGTTTAGAGAAACAAAGAAACTATTCACTGATCCAAAAAATGATTTGACGGCAAAATATGTTCAGGGGCAATTTGGATAATGCCTAGATTAATTGATCCATCCCTTGAAAGATTAAGCGCGATAATGTCTCAGATGGGAGATATGGCAAGTGAGTGTGTTTCATTAGCTGTTGATTCATATCTTGAGGGAAAAAATACCACTGACCAAGTTTACGAACTATCTGATTCTATTCGTAACAAGTATTTTGAAGTTGAAGATTTAATTTTTGATATGTTATTAAAGTATCAACCAGTTGCAGATGATTTCAGAATGATTCGTTCTTCAACTGAAATATCTTATGCATTTTCAAGATTTGGAAGATATGCTTATGATATAACTCAGGTAAGAGATCTGTTTGGAAATATTTCTGAATGTACAAATGAACCTCTAATTGAAATTACAAAAAAAGTAAAACATATGATAAAAGAGGCCGTTCTATCTTTTGCAGAATTAGATGTTAGAAGAGCTGTAAAAATACAAGAAGATGAAGCATTCATAGATAAAATCTACAACGAACGATTGCCGCAATTGATAAAATCTAATAATACCAAATGTGCTCTAGCTGAAGCCTTACTCTTACGTTATCTTGAAAGAATTGGGGATCATGCCGTTTTCATGAGCGATGCTATCAACTATATCGTCACAGGAAAGCACAAACCAAGTGAAAAGAGAATTGCATCTCACACCAAATCTTCTTAGCTAGACTCATTTACTAGCATTTTAATCACTCATGGCACTATCATACTCCGACTGGTCATGCAGTTAGTTCTTCTCTGAATGGGATTGGTGACCCTGAACCTAATAATTGTGGATTTGGTAAAGTTGGCGAACTTCAAGTAATAGATACTTGGATGCCTAAAAGTAAGGCCGATGCATTTCATGAATTAACTGGAGTTGATCCTAATGTGTCAGAAGCACAAATTGGTGGCTCTGGACCTTAATTTTTATTTTTTAAGTTCATTCATTTCTTGTAGTGTTTTTTCAATAAATTCTAAAACTTTTTGAGAT
>JACNFR010000023.1 GCA_014384555.1 Candidatus Nitrosopumilus sp.
CAATTTTCTGCAATTTGAAACAATCCTGAATTTACTCATATAACAATTATGCGCCTATACCTTTTGACTTTAAAATTTATAGAAACTCTCAAAAGAACTCAATATTATTTCGGATGTTTTTTGGTTCAACTCCACGGGGATTCACCTACTGTTTCGGGGATAAAAATGGACGCAGATAGACATGAAATATAGAAAGTTGGGTTTTCATTTTTTTTAATTATTAAAAGCCTCTAGGAAATTTACGTAATAGAACCTCGTGACAATCTATTTTATAGAGAGTTCCACAAGTAGCATAGATTCCAAGAAATGTTATTCCTATAATGACAAGAAAAATTATTGCCATCTTCTTGAAACTGTAATCTTGTAGTTTTTTCCATATGTCCATGTCTTAATAGATTCAAATCAGTTTCTTCAATATACTAAATGCTTTGTCATGTTTTTCAGGAGTGACCCATAATCGTTTGTAAATTTTAAAATCAGTTTCAAGCACTATTGCTTTTTTCTTTGTTGGTCTTGCAGCATCAAAATGAAACCAATCTCTAAAATTATTAGAGCCTGAAATTCTCAACCTACCAGAGAATAATCCCATATTTTTCTCAGATACTTTTCTAATGTGAGATAATTTAACATCTTTTTTACCCCAAGGTAAAGCCCAAGATTTGAATCGTATTTTGTCCTCGAAGATTTGAATGTGTTTATCAGTGTATAGTGTTTTTGACATGTTTTGTTACAATTTGTTCCAGATTTATAGATCTTATGTTACAAATTCAATTCCACGGGGACACCTACCATTTTAGAGATTAAAATGGACGCAGACAGGCATAATATTTTTCTAGATAATTATTTTTCAATTTTTGGAGAATTTAATTGAAAATCATTTTTTTGAGTCAATGGTAACAAAATTGTAAATCTTGTAAATTTGCCTAGTTCTGATTCAGCAACAATTTTTCCTTTATGCATATCAACTATACCTTTAGTGATAGCCAACCCTAAACCAGTACCCCCGTATTCTCGTTTAGAGGATGAATCTACTTGATAGTATTTTTGGAAAATAGTTTCTAATTTATCATTGGGGATTCCTGAACCATTATCTTCGACAGTGATTTTGGCAAAACTTTCTTCTTTTGATAATGAAATGGAGATTTTACCATCAGATGAAGGAGTAAAGTCAATAGCATTTGTAAGGAGATTAAGTAAAACTTGAGATACACGAGATTTATCACAAAAGCATCTAACTTGGTTTAATTCCAAATTAATTTTGATTCCTTTTTTATCAAAGTCAGGCTCTAATTGAATTATTATTTCATTAATGATATCAGACAGGGAATTTTCTTCTTGAGACATCTTCATGTTGCCTGTTTCTAATTTTTGAACATCAGAAAGATCATCAATTAGTTTGTGTAAAGAATCGGCACTAGAACGCACTATCTGCAATTTTTCAATTTGTTTAGGTGTAAGTTGACCTAAATTTCCAGAGATAATCATGTCCAAATAGCTCTTAATTGGAACTAGAGGAGTCTTTAACTCATGAGCAATCATAGATGAAAACTCATCTTTTCGATGTCCAACATATTCTAATTCTGTAACTTCGTCTTCTTTGGTTTTGAATTTTGAAAGTACAACTACAAGTATTGCAATACTTCCAGTGATACCTATAATTCCAGTGGGAATTGCTCGCTCATACATTTCATGCAGAGATTTCAAACTTTGTGCTTTTTGAACTAAAATCTTTTCAGAAAATTCAGATGGAGCATCCCATGCATCTAGAATAATGATTTTCTCACCATCAATTATTGCATAGTCTGTAAACTCTTCTGTAAAAGCAACTTCAATTCCAGTAATAGGTTCAATGAAATTAGTTGCAGAATAATCTTCAAAAATTTGTTCTTCAAAATCAGGATATACTTCAGAAATATCAAAAGTTGTTTTTCCTGTAAACTCGTATACTTCTAAACCATTAATTTCAGAAACTCCTACAAAAGAATAATCCATAACAGAACCTCCTACATCATATACTTGGTAATCTTTTTTCTCCAAATCATGAGGGAACATGTAATGGCCAGGTTTGTCAACATATTGACGAGTATGTTTGTCTACAGTTTCATCAAGTTCTGTTACCCATAATACTTCATCAGTTAGAATATCTTTGTAAGTATAGGACGTATGCATCAATAATTGACCATTATTTTCTTCAATAACATTTCCATTCCAGATGAATACCATTTTGATAGGGTCAGATAATGGACTACCAACTTCATCAGATAGTCGAATCTCACCAATGTTTTCTGCAGATACTTCATAGATATATTCAGTATTGACTAATTCTGGCACAGCAAAGAAAAACCACATCAATAAAACAGCAGTTCCAGCACCTAACACTATTGCCAAATTAGCATTAAACATTAAATTTTGTGCTCAGTTTCTGTTTAAAGTGTCTTGAGTGTAATTCAATAAGACGCACAACTTTTCAGTTCAAAATTCTATCAATTACTGCTTATTGTTTAATCAAAATTTGTGTTTAATTGAATGAATCCGTAAAGGCTTGAACCGTTTTTGGGGTATTTTTGAGATTGATAGTTTTTACAAAAATTTAGCTGACAATCTAGCTTAGATCAATTATGCGCCTCTGCGTTTTGCTTGAATTTTTTGGAAACAATATCGAAGGTTAGAATCCTTTATGACCATCACAAACTCATCTTGAATAACTGAAAATCAGGTTTTTTATGATAATCGTTATGATGATCCTTGTTGCAATGTATTGGAAATATTTGTAAGATTAAATTGTAATGATTCCAGTTAATACTAAATACTCCATACTATTTGTAAATTCAACATTCGTAATCTTACCTTCAGACCACCACTCTGCATTATTTTTAACCCATATTGGAATTGATGTGGTATTTGAATCATGACTAGTTTTTTTATCGAGTAGATGTCTGACACATTTAGCAAATTCATAATCGTTAATTTTTCCATCTAACCATAACACAGTATCCTCTTCTATCCAGTCAGGAACAATATTCTGTGATATATTTTGGATTTGCTTTACATCATTTACTGATTCACTAATCTGATATTCTTCTAAAATCTTTACAATGCTGTGATTAATTACTGTGGCACTAGCTAGAATTTTTTTATCGTCATTGACTCCATTAGGGCGTGGAAGTGTACGATCAACATATTTTGCATATATTGCATCTCCTGGTGAAACTCGTAAAAGCCCAGAGCCCTCGCCAAATGGATTACTAGATGCTTCACTTTCATCCTCGTATGTCAAATTAAATTTTATTGGATAGTGTCCATTCATTTGCACGATTCCTTTGTAGTTGGGAATCCAATATGCATCCATTAAAATTCCAGCTGTATCTGTATCTGAATAGATGTGAATTTCATAAGGGATTTTATCATCAAATGGCCATCTTAGATTATCCAAGTCAGTTAATGTCAACACAATTTCATCAGTTATCTCATATTCTGTTTTGTCAAATTCTAAAGTCGCCTCTCTCCACGAATAGAGTGCACTTTTAGTGATGAACTTGTCTTTAGAATACTCAAAACTGACAGTTACACCTCCTTCTTGTTTTGCTTCTACTCTTCCTGACCCATCATCGATAATTGAATTGCCTTTATGGCATCTATTTCCTCCAAATACATCTGGTCTTCCGTCTCCATTGATATCCATTCTAACTCCTGATAGTTTTACTGACCCAAAAAATAATCCATGATCTGGTGCAGTCTCAATAAAACCATTACACTCATCACCTTCAAGAGACATATATCCTTCTCTGGATCTTGCAGTGATTGGATTATCAGGATTATTTCCTATGATGTCTAGTTTATGTGGATCAGTGTTCCAGCCTGGCGCATAAATTAAAATATAAATTCTACTTCCCCACGAATAACCGTCTAGCCTCTCTTTACAACCCTCTATAATATTTCCAGCTGAAATCCCATCCACATTGTATTTGTTGTTGATAGGATTATTTCCACAAAACAACATCAGTATTCCTGGGTTCTCTGTCGCATGAACTGTCGTAGTAATAGTTCCTGAGATAAAAACAGTGGATAAAATAAAGAAAATTATAATTTTATTTGAATTCAAAGTAAATCCATAGAATAATTCTATTTTCATTTAAAAAATAAATTGGTACATGTGACACATGTACTGGTTTATTCGATAAATGTACCATCATACTATTAATTCAAATCAAAATAAAATCGACGTTGAACAAAATAGTTATTCCTACAATAGTGGGAATAATTGCAGTGGCATCTATGACATTTATTTTCATGTACGATTTGAACGATAAAGGGCAAACAGCCAATGTTGTTGAAATAGATCAATCATCAGTCCAACCTATGATATCTCCATTTACAAAACCTGTCCAGGTAACGCAAACAGATACTGATTCACAACCTGCACCCAACATTGCAATTGATGATTCAGGAAAAATATTTGTTATTTATCCTAGTACTGAAAACGGAATTACAAATCTATTCATAAAAACATCAATAGATAATGGAAAAATATTTTCAAATCCTGTAAAAGTAAACTCAATAGATGGTAACGTTGTATTAGACGGAAGAGTTGCTCCCTCAATTGCATTTGGCAATGAAGGCCAAGTGTATGCATTATGGGCAAACTCTAAACCAGAGCCAAACTTGTTCATGGGTGTTTATCGAACTTTGATTTTTGCACAATCTGTTGATGGCGGAAAATCATTTTTACCTTCAATTGAAATTGCTGCAAATGAATTACCATCCGGTAAATTCTTTCAAAACATGGCAGTCTCTGGAGATGGAAATATTCATGTTGCATGGCTTGATTCTCCCGCAAAAAATAATGGAACCGGATATCTTGAATCTGATGATTCTCGACCAAGTACAGTTAGATATTCTCAATCTATTGATGGCGGAAAATCATTTTTGTCCACAATATCCCTAGATGAAAACCCATGCCCTTGTTGTAATGTACATCTTACTGCAGATCTGGAAAATAATGTGTATGTGTCATGGCGTAAAGTCTTCGGTGATGGAGAAACACAAGTTAGAGACATGGTTGTTGCATCGTCTTCTGACAGTGGAAAAACTTTTTCAAGCCCAGTAAAAATTCATGAAGATAATTTTAATTTTAATGGATGTGTTCATGTTGGAGCTCCGATGGATGTGGATAGTAAAGGAGACTTGCATGTTGTTTGGTATACTGGAAAGGAGAATGCACCTGGAATATACTATGCAACATCATCAGATCATGGAAAAACATTCAGCCAGCCTGTTCCAATATTGACCTCAGATTGGGTTCCACCACAAAGAGTCTATCTTGCCATAGATGACAATGATGCAATATGGGTTACATGGGAAGATGCCACTGGTCATTCTACCAATGATACAATATGGAGATATGGCGAAACAAAGGCGATGATTTATGCTGCAAAGATTACTTCAGATGGAGAAATTACAAAATTTGGCAAGCCAATAAATGTGGATGAGGGAAAATCCCCTGCAATATCAAGTGGAAACAACCTTGTCTCAATAATCTGGACGGGGGATGATAATTCTGTCCAGTGTACAACAATGTCTTATTCCTAGGTAGTTTTTTATGATTAAATCAAAACGTACTATTTTTGCAATTATTTTTTTATTTTCAGGAGCATTTCTAATTTATTCATCATTTACAGTATCCAATGTAAATGCAGAAGACCAAATAACTGCTCCAGACTATTTTGCAGTAACCCTTGAAGGAAAACCTGTATCTCTGTCTGATCTAAATGGACAAGTTGTTTTGATTAATGTCTGGGCTACTTGGTGTGAGCCATGCAGAGATGAAATGCCAGATCTTCAGAAATTACAAAATGAATTCATTGACGATGAGTTTGTAGTTGTTGGTGTAAGTATAGATGAGAAAGGAACCACACAAATTATTCATGACTTTTTAGCATCTGAAAATATTTCATATACAATATGGCATGATTCTGAAAACAGATTCCAATATGCGTTTAGAACTATTGGTGTTCCAGAATCAATGCTAATTAGTAAAGATGGAATGATTTTACATCAATGGAAAGGTGCATTTGAGCCAATGTCTCAAGATACGATATTACGCGTTAATAGTGCATTAAATGATATGCCCTTTGAGCAAGTAAATTCAGAAAATCTTCTTGATTCTGATTTTAGGTTAAGTCTTATTATTGCATTTGGTGCAGGACTATTGAGTTTTTTATCTCCATGTGTACTGCCTTTGATTCCAGTTTATGCATCATTTCTAACTGGTCTTAGTGTTCAAGATTTATCTGCAAAAAGTAAAACCTCAAAGTCAAAATTTGGAATCACGATGAAGCGAGGATTGATGTTTGTATTAGGATTCTCAGTTATTTTCATAATTCTAGGCTCTTCAGTTGGATATGCGGGTTCAGTATTATTAGATGCAGTAGTTTGGATTGAAAGAATTGGCGGCATTGTGTTAATTGTGTTGGGACTTCATCTAATTGGGATTTTAAAAATACCTTGGCTAGAAAAACAACTAAAATTTGATCTTTCTGAAAAAACCTCTGGTAAGGCTGGAACTTTTTTTGTTGGGATGGCATTTGGTGCAGGTTGGACTCCTTGCATTGGACCTATATTGGCAGGAATTCTAACCATAGCTGCATCTAGTTCTTCTATTCTAACAGGCGCTTCTTTACTTTCAATTTATTCGGCAGGTCTGGCAATTCCTTTTTTGATATCTGCATTTGCTTTGGATAAATTTTTGCTCTTTTTTAATAGAATAAAAAGTAAAATGATTTGGATTCAGAGAATTAGTGGTGTGTTGTTAATTGGTGTTGGGATATTATTACTTACAGGATCTATGACTGTGCTATCAAATTATTTTAATAGGTTCTTCTGAAACCTCTTTGAATTTTACCTTGACAATTATGAATCCTTGAACCTTTCTTAGGTCTGCTTGAGATTGATAGTTTTTACAAAACAATAGCTGACAATCTAGCTTAGATCAATTATTCGGGAGTAATGATATTCAATGTCATTGTACTGACGACTCTGGAAAGC
>JACNFR010000043.1 GCA_014384555.1 Candidatus Nitrosopumilus sp.
AGAAAATGGTGTTTTATTCAAATATGATGAAATTCAACTTTACTCAACGGATAAGATATGGGTAGAACATGTAGAGGGATTTGTATTATGCATAAAGCAAAACCAGTCCCCAATAGAATTAGATATGAAATTGGTCAAAAACGATGTACATTTTGTGGTATTTTCGTATTATCAGATAATCCTAGATGCATGTGTTGTAAAGCAGTTTTGAGAACAAAGCCTAGAAGTAAAAAGAGAGCATAATCATATTTCTTGCTTTAGTTGTTTTAGAAATTCCCTGAGTACAATAGTTCTCTTTTTTGCCTCAATTTTACCTGATTTTGTGTTCATAAGAGACTCTAGTTTAAGCAATTTTTGATAAAAATGGTCTACAGTCCATGTTTTATCATCAGGAGTTCTTGTTGTACAAAACGGATCATCAATATTGTAAAAGGGCCTCTTAAGAGAACCACCAGTTGCAAAAACTCTTGCAAGTCCTATTGCACCTAAAGCATCTAGTCTATCAGCATCTTGGAGAATTTTCCCTTCAAGAGTTTCAGGAATTTTATTTTGTGAAAAACTATGATCAAGTATTGCATCAGAAACAATTGTTATTTCATTATTTGAAAAACCATATTTTTTCAAAATAGATTTAGATTTTTGTGCACTTTCCGTAGAAGAATTTTTTGAACGCTTGTCAGATTTGGGATATGAGACCACATCATGTAATAGTGCAGCACTAAGAACTAATTTTTCATTTGCTTTTTCTTTTTTACATAATTTTTGTGCATTTTTGTATACTCTCATAATATGTTCAAAATCATGCGCAGAATCATTGTCAATTATTTCTTTTACTTCATTTTTTATAGAATCGAGAACGTTCATTTAGAATCTCCATATTTTTGGTTTAACAAATTTTATTTTCCTCTGAGTAATTAATAGTGTCCAATTAACAGATGCAAAAAGAACAATCAAACCAATCCCAGCCCCATCAATTAACAATATTCCTGTAAGTCGGTCTTCAAATAATTCTAAGAATGGAGTCAAAACGGCATTGCCAGAATAAATCATAATGATATATGAAATAGTTCTACCAAACCAAAATCCAACATAGATACCCAAACTTTTGGCACGCATTAACCCATAGGCAATAAACAACATGTTACTTGGAAGGGGGGTTGCACCAAATAGAAAAGATGCAATAACATAACCGTATTTTTTTTGGTTGAGATAATTTCCAATCACATCAAGATTAGATTTTTGCTCTTCTGCAACAAATCGTCTAAATAGTACGCTAATTCGTTTAAGAATAAATCTGCCAATAGTAGCTCCTGTAGCACCAACCATAGCAAGAATTACAACATTCAAAGTTGGATCTAGAAGATAAAATGATGTTAAGATAATCCAGCTTGGAGGCATCAGGATGGGGGATGCATTTACTCCAATTAGTGCAAGAAAAATTCCAAAATATGAAAATTTTCCAAAAATTTCAAAAATATCTAACATCTTTCAAAAAACATACTATTTTTTTTGTTTCTAAACCCTTGGATTCTCATTTAGTCATGAAAAAATTTCATTCTGATCTAAAAAATTATAAAAATTACATGTTTTTGAAAACAATGATCAGGTATTGTAACAAATTGGATCAATCATGCAATATCCTTATATGCAATTTATGCGTACAGTAGCCATGACAGAGATGGTTTGGAAGTGTTTTAGATGCAATTTATCTTTCAAAGACGACCAATTAGCTGAAATGCATAAGCAAATTTCAGAACATTCTGTTACTAAAGTAAAGACAATTGTAGCATAATTAGAAGAATTTTATAAAAAATCATCATTTTAATTAAAATTTAGTGCAGAGGGTGGGATTCGAACCCACGAACTCCTGAGAGAAGGGATTTCCAATATCATGGATCTTGAGTCCCTCTCGGTTGACCGGGCTTCGATACCTCTGCAATGAGATACAGTATAGACCAATATTTCTCGATTACTATTTTGACAAATTAAAAAGATGATCCCTCAATTTGTTAATTTTTTGACAAAGCTTATAATCGTGCGACATGGCTTCAAAAATATGGCAGAATCAGTACCAATTTCCGAAGCAAAAAAAATGCGAAGCGGAGTTAATGTTGAAGCTGAAATAATTAGCAAGACCGAGCCACGAACTGTGAATCTCAAAAGTGGAGGAACAGTAGATGTTTGTGATGCAACAATAGCTAATGAAGACAAATCAGAAGAAAACAAAATGAAACTTACATTGTGGGGAGATGATATCAAAGCATTTGATGTAGGAGATAACATAGTTATCGAAAACGGATATACAAATGAGTTCAAAGGTGAAGTTTCCTTAACAAAAGGCAAATTTGGCACCATGAAAAAAGTATAGCCTAAAAATTTCTTTTATTATTAAAATTATTTTTTAAATCTACCAAAACTACAATTGTACCAATAATTGAAATTATTATTCCTAAAAGAAGTAGGACCCCAGAAATGGCAAAAGGTAAGACAATATTCATTATAGGCGAATCAGGATCAGATAAGGCATCAGTGTTTTCGGGATCTTCAGAAAACATCACAACAATATTTACTGGTCTTGAACCAATATTTTGAATTTCAAAATTCAAGGTGTCAGATTGTACAATTTCTAATGCTTCAAATAAAATGGGTTCAGACATTACAAATTCACCAAAATCATCTCCAAAAATATTTGAAATTTTAATCAATAATCCATCTGCAGATTTGAAATCTATAATTTGAATTCCCCAAAGCAGAGGAGTATCATATGAGGAAGCACCATATGACACGTATGCTAGTTCGCCAGGCATAATTTGAATTTCATTAGTTACTTCATCAAACATTCCTTCAAAGAGAGTAGCCATCGAAAGATCATTTGGACCTGAAATATTAGATGGGACAATAGACATGGCAATAGAAAGAGAAATTCCAACCAAGACTAAACCTACAACTATAATTATTAATCCACGTTTGTTCATTTTAAAAATTAAAAATAAACTAAAGATTATCTGCGTCTAGATTTCTTTTTAGCTGCAGTCTTTTTCTTTGCTGGTTTCTTTTTAGCTGCAGTCTTTTTCTTTGCTGGTTTCTTTTTAGCTGCAGTCTTTTTCTTTGCTGGTTTCTTTTTAGCTGCAGTCTTTTTCTTTGCTGGTTTCTTTTTAGCTGCAGTCTTTTTCTTTGCTGGTTTCTTTTTAGCTGCAGTCTTTTTCTTTGCTGGTTTCTTTTTAGCTGCAGTCTTTTTCTTTGCTGGTTTCTTTTTAGCTGCAGTCTTTTTCTTTGCTGGTTTCTTTTTAGCTGCAGTCTTTTTCTTTGCTGGTTTCTTTTTAGCTGCAGTCTTTTTCTTTGCTGGTTTCTTTTTAGCTACAGTCTTTTTCTTTGCTGGTTTCTTTTTAGCTGCAGTCTTTTTCTTTGCCAACAATTCTTTTAATTTTGAATATGCATTATCTAATGATTTTTGAACTGATTCTTCTGCCTTTGTTCGTCTTTCTAATTCTTTAAGGAATTTTTGTGCAGATTTGCGACTTTCGATTTTTGCTTCTCGCAATGATGGTTTTGTTTTAGTTTGATTTTGTATTTTTGTAACAATTTTTGATTGAATATCAGAGAAACTGGTAACGTCACCTGAAATCTTTTTTGCAGTTTTTTGTCTGCTTTTAATTTCTTCATTTAGTTCATTTACATGATCATTTAATGAGCGTAATCTAGCCTCAGCATTTTGTTTTTCAAGAGGGTTTTCAGCAAATTCAATTTCTTGTTCAGTCTGTTCAATTGCTTCTTTTTCTTGACCTAGTCTTTGCTCTGCTGCGGCTATCAACCTTCCAATACTCTCCAGTTGGGAATTTTTCCTAGTTAAAACAGTGGAGACATCAGTAGATTCTTCCTTTTCTGATTCTATTTTTTTATCAATTGATTGTAAACCAGATGAAGAACGTTTTTCAGTAGCGCGAAATGCTTTAACTTGATCTTCTGCTTTCTTACGTAGCTTTGTTGCTTCTTGCTTCTTTTGACGTAATTGAATTACTAACTTTTCTAATGATGCCAATGATTGAATCAAGACAAATGGGCCGGTTAAGTGGTGGACATAATCATGTGTTGACTTTCATGTAAAGAAAATTGACTTAATTTGATCGCTAAAAACGATTTTTTAAAAAATATTAGTTAAGAGAAGTTAGCATTATCATGGAATTTCATCCAAAAGATTTGCCCATATCAAAAACATATGATCTAAAAAATGAGAAAGAAGCAATGATAGCAGTTGAAGACATGGTAAAACTCGGATTTAAGGGGAAAAAAGAAGGTTACAAGGTATTAATGCCAAAAGAATCAAAAATTGCAAAAAGAATCGGTTATTCTGTAACAACAGGAATCACAACAGGATTAGGACAAAAAAATGAAGATAGAGATATCAAATATTGGACATATCATCATGATGATGATCATTATGCAATAGTTTTGATTCACCGGGATAATGTTGCAGAGTTAGATTTTTGATTTATCAAAAATTTTGTAAAGTTTGGTTCTTTTTGCCATCACTCCAGCTAGCATTACTCCAATCACAGTTCCACCAATTACATCCATTGGATAATGCTCTAAAACATAGAGTCTGCTTAATGAAATTAGAATAGGATACAAAAACATCAGATATGCCCCACGTGGAAATCTCTCAGATAGAGCATACCCCAAAATAATTGCAAATATCATAGATCTTGCAGCATGTCCAGAAGGAAATGAGGCATCGTACCCACCTTCACAAAACAAGGCAAAGGTATCTTTGCTAACAGGTACTGGGAATTGAACTGCATCATATTCAAAATCAGGCCTATCCCTATCAACACCGCATTTTACATACCCAGTAAGTAGTGTGGATATTACAATCAAAATCATCAAAGTAATTCCAACACGACGGGTTTTTGGAATAATTAGTACAAAAATAGCAAATCCCAGCATCCATAAAGCCTCACCACTTTCGGTAATTGATTGCATTATGAGATCAAGTGTAGGATTTCCAACATGTTCAGAAAAAAATGAAATTACACCATGATCAAAACTGTCTGTAATTTCAAAGTATACAAGAACAGTAAGAATTAGAAATAAAATAGTAAGTAAAACAAAGGAGCGAGACCTAATATCAAAAAGCCAATTTTGCAATTAATTAAACCTCAAGCACATGTCTTTTAATTTTTGTCAATAGATAAGTTTTGAAATAAAAAATAAAGAAAGTAATTGTGATCGACTCAAAGAATTTAACCAAGTGGACAATAGACAAGGCGTGAAAGTACTCACACTAGATGATTTTGACCTAAAAGGCAAGACCGTTTTTTTGAGAGTGGACATGAACTGTCCAATTGACCCTGAAACACTTGAAATTTCAGGTACTAGGAGAATTGAAGAAGCAATAGAAACTCTTGATTCATTAAAAGAATCCAAAGTTGTCATCGGATCACACCAGGGCAGAGTTGGAAATAACGAATATACTGGAATGGACAAACATGCCAAAGTTCTTGAAAAACTAATGGGTAGAAAAATAAAATATGTTGAGGATACTATTGGGGAAGCTGCACAAAATGCAATTAAAAATTTAGAAGAGGGAGAAATTTTACTTTTAGATAATCTTAGATTATGTGCTGAAGAGAATTATGAATTTACTCCAGAAAATGCAGCTAAAACAATAATGGTCTCTCGTTTATCGAAATTGTTTGATCTTATAGTACTAGATTCATTTCCTAGCGCACATAGATCACACCCATCAATAATTGGATTTCCACAGGTTCTCCCAGCTTGTGCAGGAAGGATTGTTGAGAGAGAAGTTAGAAATCTAGATGAAATTATGACAGTTTCTAAAGCACCGCACGTTATCGTGTTAGGAGGTTCAAAAATTCCAGATAGACTTGAAGCAATAAAATTACTGATTCAAAATGGTCGTGCAGACCATGTTCTATTGACAGGGTTAATTGGAAATGTGTTCATGCGTGCACAAGCTAGAATCAAATCACCTTTAGGAATAGAGAGAGAAGATGAAGTAGTTGCAAAAGCTCATTCTTTGATAGGTGAATATCCAGATGTCTTTGCCACTCCAGTAGACATTGCAATTAACAAGGATGGAGCAAGAGTCGAGATGGATGTAAGGGAGATGGGTAAGGGAGATAAAATATTTGATTTAGGTCCAAAGACAGTAGAATATTATTCAAAATTAATTACAGGTGCAGGAACTGTATTTATCAGCGGGCCTGCAGGATTTTTTGAAAAAGAGAATTTCAGTTATGGAACTAAAGCATTGTTAAATGCAGTTGCAAATTCAATGGCAACCACAATTGTCAGTGGAGGACATCTCACTACAGCATTAAAACAGCAAGGATTGGTAGATAAAATCAATCATATCAGTACAGCTGGTGGTGCATTGGTACTTTATCTTACAGGAGAGAAACTACCAATGATAAGTGCATTAGAAGATGCTGCAATTAAATACAAATCTAAATAGAAGATTTGCAAGAAGGGTTAGGACATTTTCTTTCTTCAGATGATCCCAAGTAGATATCATTACCGCATGCATTACAATGGAATTTCTCCATAGGATCAAATAGTTTCAGATACATTGTGGTAAAGTTTTGTGCAATATTTCTTGCCAGACCAGAATCACATAATTCATTGAAGAATGATTCAGTATCGTCAATTATCCAAGAAGGGTCTAAATCACCATTTGCTTTTAGGATGTCAAAAATTTCATCATTTGTGAATTTAGTATCAATATCGTTGTATTTTTCAAAGATGATTTTTCTAATTTGAAGTGCAATTGGAACTGTAGGAGTAAAATCACTCATACTAGTACAGATTTTCTGCCTCTTCTTTTAGTTTGTCCACATCTTCAGCATCTTTTAGATTCTTGCCAATGTAGGTATAAAGAGCAGATTTGAGTACCTTGAGAGAAAGCAATGCACATTTGATTCTGACAGCCTGTAGATGTTCAAGACCTAATTCACTTAGAACATCATTTTTTTCAAGGGCTCTTGCTTCTTCAAGAGTTTTACCCTTTGTAATTTCAGTTAATACCGAAGAGCAGGCCATGCAAATTGCACATCCTTTTCCATGAAATTTAATATCAGTAACTTTGTTTTCATCAATTTTCATATCAATGTCAATACTATCACCACACAGGGGATTAGAGTCGTGGAATGTCACATCATGATTTTCAATTTCGCCATAGTTGATTGGATTTCTTGAGTAATCAACAATCATTTCATGGTAAATGTCTGCATTGCTACTCATAGTTTGAACACCTTTGCCACAATATTTAATGAATTTACCAGAATATCAATGTCTTGTTTAGTATTGTAAATGTAAAAGCTAGCCCTGGATGTTGCTGCAACATTTAGTCGCTCCATCAATACTTGTGCACAGTGATGACCAGATCTAACTGAAATTCCCTCTTCATCAATAATTTGAGCAACATCATGAGGGTGAACATCTGCAAAATTAAATGAGATAACACCTCCACGTTTTGAAATATCTTTTGTTCCATAGATATGAAGTCCTTTAACTTCAGATAATTTTTCTATAGCATATTTTGTTAATTCAATTTCATGTTCTCTAACATTGTCCATCCCAATTTTAGTGAGATAGTCAATTGCAGCACCTAAACCAACAACATCTGCAATGTTAGGAGTACCTGCCTCAAATTTGTAAGGCAAATCATTCCAGGTAGTTTCATACTTGTGAACCTCTCTGATCATGTCACCACCACCATGAAAGGGGCTCATGGTTTGCAGTACAGGCTTTCTAACCCACAAAACTCCAATTCCAGTTGGTCCAAGCATTTTGTGACCAGAAAATGCAAAAAAATCACATCCTAGTTTTTCAAGGTCAACTTTCATATGAGGAACTGCCTGTGCACCATCAACTAAGGTAAGAACACCTGCGGCTTTACATTTCTCAATAATTTTTTCAGCATTAGTAATTGTTCCAAGAACATTTGACATTAAACTAAAAGTTACAAGTTTGACTTTTCCTGTTGCCAGGAGTTTATCAAGATCATCTAAAATTAATTCACCATCATCATCCATTCCAATGTATTCTAGTTTAGCATGTTTCTCCTGAGTTAGAAGTTGCCATGGTACAATGTTACTATGGTGTTCATATTCAGTAGTTACAATAATGTCCCCTTCGTTGATGTGAGGTCTTCCCCATGCATATGCAACTAGATTAATTGCCTCAGTAGTACCTCTAACAAAAATAATTTCTTGACGATTTTTTATGTTAACAAAGTTTGCAATTTTATCTCGTACTGCCTCATATGCTTCAGTTGCTTCTTCAGCTAGTGCATAAACTGCTCTGTGAATATTTGCATTGTGATTTTGATAATAATCAGTGATAGCATCAATTACCTGATTTGGTTTTTGTGTTGTAGATGCATTGTCTAAATAAACAAGAGGTTTGTTATCTCTGACAGTTCTTTTTAGAATTGGAAAGTCATTTCTTAAATTTTCAAATAATGATTCTGTACTTTGCATATCTTAAAGCTCCACGTAAATTTCATCGGCGTCTATTTTAACATTGTATATTTTTAGAGGAGTTTCAGCAGGAAGATTTTGTGGTTCGCCATTTACTAAATTAAAGACTGAGAGATGCAAAGGACATCTAACACCTTCATCACTTAGAAAACCAGTAGAAAGATCAGCATCAGCATGAGTGCAAATTAAATCAGTTGCATGAATTTTACCCTTTAGATTAGCAATCAAGAGTTTCTTATCTTCGTGAACAAATCCAAAAAGTTGGCCTTCTTTTACCTGCTCCATACTGCAAGCTTTAATCCATTCAGACAAAATATTACCTATACTTGTAGTGTTGTTCCATTTCAGAGTCTTCGTTGTAACGAGTTTCCTCAATTTCAACAAATTTGGCTAATTCTTCATCAGTGTTAATTGTAAGTTCTCTATTTTCCCATTTAGATTCAATAAGATAAGCAATCCATGCTCGAACTTGGATGGACATTTTTCTTGAAAGAGGCTCCAAGAATCCTTCAACAATGATTCTCTCAGCTTCTGCATGAGTAAGACATCTGGTTTTCAAATAGAATATTTGTTCTTCATCGATTTGTGCAACAGATGCAGAGTGGGTAGCCTTTACATCATTAGTAAAAATTTCCAATCCAGGAATTGCGTCAGATTTTGCATCCTTATCCAATAGAATAGAACGACCAGACAAAAAGGAGTTTGATTTTGCAGCGTTTTCTTTGATTCTAATCATTCCTTTGAAAAGAGATTTAGATTTGTTTCTGAGAATGGATTTTTCAACTACTCTTGCTTCAGTAGATGGACTTTCATGATTAACGTTAGTTTGTATATCAAATGATTGTTCATTGTTCCCAAAAATAACTTCAGAATCATTTGAAGATGCACCAGTGCCATTAAGAAAATATTCAATCTTATATCTAGACAACATTGAACCAAACAATCCAGAATACCAATTTACTTTGGAATCTTGTGCTAAATCAGTTCGTCTTGTTGTAAAGGTTACAGCATGTTGATCCATCATTTGTAGAGTGGTAAAATCTAGTTGTGCATTTGCTGCAAGATTGGTGTTTAATAATTCAAGATATGCTTGTTGAGCTTCAGTTTTTGGAGAATATAATTCTTGGACAATTGAAGCTTTACTACTTTCATCTGCAAATATTACATTCCTAGAAATTACAGAATGATCATCATCAGATAGACATGTCAAAAAGTAAATTGGTTTATCCAAGATTAAATTACGTGGAATGTGAATGAATATTCCAGAATTAAATGCAGCATTATTTAGTGCAGTGAATTTATCTTCTTGAGATTTAGATGCCTCTAATGCTTTTTTTACCAAATCAGAATTATTTTTTATTGCATCAGATATTGAAGAAATTACCAATCCTTTAGATTTTAAATCATCAGGGAGGTTGATTTTATGAATATTAGTTCCTATTTGAATAATACAGATTTCTTTTTCTAGTTCGCTTAGTCTTTTTGTAAGAAAATCAGGAACATTTGCAGTAGTAGATGTTGAAAGAGATACTTTTTCTGGATCCATCTTTTTTGCATCAGTGTATTTGTTGTAAAGTGGAGACAACTCAAGTGCCAAACCATCATAGATAGATAGAGAACTTTTTCTGTAATCTTTTAACCAATCAGGTTCATTTCTTGATGAAGAAATCTCATCTATGTGAGTCGTATTAAGTTTTGAAAGAAGGGCTTGAGACATGATTCATCAAAATTATATTTTGGGAAGATTATCCCACAGAGTCATCCATCTCTAGTTTGATGAGTCTGTTTAGTTCAACAGCATATTCCATTGGTAATTCTTTTGTAAATGGCTCCATGAAACCATTAACAATTAGAGATAGTGCTTCTTCCTCATTAAATCCTCTACTCATAAGATAGAAGATTTGTTCATCGCCAATTTTTCCAACAGTTGCTTCGTGGGTAATTGTTGCATCTTCCTGATTAATCTCCATGTAAGGATAGGTATCAGTTTTTGATGTGTCGTCTAAGAGTAATGCATCACATCTTACAGTGGATTTTACACCAGTAGCACCTTTTGCTACATGCAACATTCCTCTGTAAGTAGAACGTCCATCAAGTCTGCTTACTGACTTTGATGTGACTTTGGAAGTAGTATTTGGTGCAAGATGAACCATTTTAGCACCTGTGTCTTGGTGTTGTCCCTTACCGGCAAATGCAATGGATAAGGTTTCCCCATATGCTCTCTCACCGAGAAGATAAACTCCAGGATACTTCATTGTTAGTTTACTGCCAATATTTCCATCAATCCATTCAACAGTTGCACCTTCATGTGCATAAGCACGTTTTGTTACAAGGTTGTAAACATCTGCACTCCAATTCTGAATTGTAGTGTATCTTAGTTTTGCATCTTTGAGTGCAACTAATTCTACAACTGCAGAGTGTAGTGATTCTGAAGAATAGACAGGAGCAGTACAACCTTCAATGTAATGTACTTCTGCACCTTCATCTACAATGATCAAGGTTCTTTCAAACTGACCAATGTTTTCTGCATTAATTCTAAAGTATGCTTGTAGAGGCATGTCAACTTTGACACCAGGTGGAACATAAATGAAAGAACCACCACTCCAAACTGCACTGTTTAATGCTGCAAATTTGTTATCCTCTGGAGGAATAATTTTACCAAAGTATTTTTTGAATAACTCTGGATGTTCATGAAGAGCTGCATCAGTATCTAAAAAGAGAACACCTTGTTTTGCCAAGTCTTCTCTTAGACTGTGATATACAACTTCAGATTCATATTGTGCACCTACACCTGCTAAGAATTTCTTTTCAGCTTCTGGAATTCCAAGTTTTTCAAAAGTATTCTTGACATTATCTGGAACATCATCCCAATTCTTCTCTACCTTGTCAGATGCTTTTGCATAATAGTAAATATTCTGGAAATCAATTACACTAAGATCTCCACCCCAAGTTGGCATTGGTTTTTGCATAAAAATTTCATAAGAACGTAATCTGAAATCAAGCATCCATTGTGGCTCATTTTTCATTTTACTAATACTAATTACGGTTTCCTTAGACAGGCCTTTCTTGCTAAGGTGGACATACAGTTCGGTAGAGTCCTTAAAATCATATTTTGAATAATCCATGTCGAGATTTTCAGCAGTCATGTCCGTCATAACCCCGTTATATTATAAATACATGGGGAAAAATAGGCGAAGCTAAATAGCTTCAGCTAAATTTCATCCTAGGTAGTCAGAGTGTTCTTCATCGCATCAAATGCACCAACTACGGTGTGAACTTCAGCAACAGTGTTTTTGACTTTGAATTTTTTAAATTCATCTGATGTGAATTGCCCAATAGAAACTAAAGCTAATTTTTTAAGATTATCAAGTAAAATATTCATTTCATAATCTTTTGTCATTATCTCAAAGAATGCACGAACAGATGAAGCACTGGTGAAAATAATTCCATCTATTTTATCTTGTGAAAATAATTCACGAAATTGATTCCATTGAGTAGTATCTCTAAATGCACATACATCATACAGATGGATCTCTACAACATCAATTCCAATCTTATTTAGTAATTCTTTGAGAAAAGAATTTGAAGCACCGCTACGAGGAATGATTACTTTTTTTCCAACTGCATGGATTTGAGAAAACTCTTCGCCAATACCAATGGATGAACTATTTTTTGGTTCATAATTCACTTTGATACCATATGCGTTTAATGTTGTAGTTGTTTTAAGACCAATTGACATTACCATAGTATTTGCAACTGCCAATTGCAGTTTCTCAAAGTTTCCAATATTTTTTGCAGTGTCAAAGAGAATCTTCACAGCCTTTGAGCTGAGAAATACAGAGTAATCAGGATGTTCAGATTCCACTAGATTCAAAAACTCGTCAACAATTTTTTCACCTTTACTCACTAGTTCTATTGTGGGTAATGGTATTGGAGTTGCATTGTTTTGTTCAGCAAGCGAGATAAATTCTGAAGCATCGTCTTTTGAACGTGTGATTGCTATAGTCTTCCCGTCAAGCATTATTTCCAACCTATAGTATCAGACAAATCAACAACTTTGCCAATTATAATATTTGTAGGAGGGGTAATTTTATTTTCTTTGACTTTATTTGCAATATTAGTTACAGTTCCTTTGATCATTTTTTGTTTAGGAGTAGTACCATTTTGAATTACAGCCACAGGAGTTTTTTTATCCATTCCTCCAGCAATTAGTTGTTTACAAATCACATCTATTCTAGATAATCCCATCATAATCACGATAGTGTCAACTGATTTTGCAAGATTCTTCCATTTGACAATCTCTTTTTTCTTTTCTGGATCTTCATGTCCTGTTACAAAAACTACGGATGATGCATATTTCCTATGAGTTAGTGGAATACCAGCATATGTTGCAGACCCAATTCCAGAAGTAATCCCTGGAACAATTTCATATTTTATTTTGTTTTCTTTGAGAAATTCTGCTTCCTCACCACCACGTCCAAAGATAATTGGGTCACCGCCCTTTAGTCGAACTACATTTTTTTTAGATTTTGCATATTGTACCATTAAATCATTAGTTGTGTTTTGATGTGTTGTATCATCCCCTACTGCACGACCGACATAGACTTTTTCGACTTTTTTTGGGATCATGGAAATTATTTTTTTGCTAACTAGTCTATCATACAAAACAACATCTGCTTTTTCTAGCAATTCAACTGCACGTAATGTGATTAATTTACTATCTCCAGGTCCTGCGCCAACAAGATACACTTTTCCAGTCATGTCTTATTCCATTCCTCCACTTTTTCTCTCCAATTTAATGCAAGATCATTTACTCCTCTAGCACGCAGTTCCTCCCCAGTATTTTTTCCCAAAGATTTAGGATCATCTTTTTTTCCAGTTTTATCAACATGGAGAGATTGCTTTCCATCTACTGAAAATGCAGATACACTCAAAGTCATCTCCAAACCATTTGATTTTGCATATGCCCCTAACGGAAATCTACACCCAGAATCAACATAGTCAGAAAGGGAACGCTCAGCCTCAATCTCTAAACGAGAATCAGGATCTTCAATTTTTTTAAGCATTGAAATTGTTTGTGCATCATCAGCCCTTGCAACTATAGCTATAGCACCCTGACCTGGAGATGGAGAAAAATCATCA
Organism: Candidatus Nitrosopumilus sp.; assembly: GCA_014384555.1. GTDB lineage: Archaea > Thermoproteota > Nitrososphaeria > Nitrososphaerales > Nitrosopumilaceae > Nitrosopumilus. The sequence continues at coordinate 13,644 of JACNFR010000043.1, forward strand.
ATTGACAATGGAGTGTATTTTACATCCACTCCAAGTCTTGAGATTCCAGCTTGAGCAAGAACTATTGCATCATAACTTTCTCCAGACACTTTTTTTATTCTAGTTTCAATGTTTCCACGTATTGGTTTTACAATTAGATCAGGTCTTTTTCGTGAAACCTGAACTGCACGTCGTAAAGAGCTAGTTCCAATAACTGAACCTTCTTTAATATTATCCAATGTTGAACCGTCTGAAGAAATAAAGACATCATTTACTACTTCACGTTTTGGGATTGATGCAAGTATTAGATTCTCATCTAACTCTGATGGAACATCTTTCAAACTATGAACTGCAAAATCAACTTCCTTTAGAGCAACAGCTCTATCAATCTCTTTTTCAAAAATTCCTTTTTGATCTATTGTAAATAAAGGTCTTGTATCAGTGTCACCCTTTGTAGTAATAGTTTTAATTTCATAATCACAATCAGAGTTTACTTTTTTTAATTCAGAAATTACCCAGTTAGTTTGTGCAATAGATAACTGACTTCCCCTAGCTCCTACAGTGTATTTCAATTTTTCACCGACTTTAATGCCAAATGATATGCATCAAGTGTTTTGTTAAGATCTGTTTGTGTATGTGCATCAGAGAGAAAAACAACTTCAAACTGAGACGGAGCAATGAAAATTCCATTTTTCAATAAAGTATTGAACATTTTTTGGAATTTCTTTGCATTTGCATTCTTTGATGTTTGATAATCCACAACAGGCTTGTTTGTAAAGAAAATTTGGAACATTGAGGCTGTAAAGTTGATTTGATGAGGGATTTTCATGTCAGTTGCCATATCATCCAATGCAGTAGAAAACAACAGATTGAATCTTTCAAGTTTAGAGTATAGTTTGTTTTTGATTTTGTTTATCGTCTTAATCGAACTGATTGCAGCACTAACTGAAATTGGATTTCCTGCAAAGGTACTTGCTTGGTAAACCTTACCTCCAGGGGAAAGTAAATCCATGATTTCTTTTTTACCGCCAACAGCAGAGATTGTAAATCCATTACTCAATGCTTTTGCCATTGTGGTCAAGTCAGGTTTTATTCCAAAATGTTCCTGAGCTCCACCAGGTGCAACTCTAAAACCAGTTACAACTTCATCAAAGATTAATGGAATGTTATTCTCTTTAGTAATTTTTCGCAAATCATGGAGAAAATCTTTCTCAGGTAAGATCAAACCCATGTTAGCGAGTATGGGTTCAACAATAACTCCGGCTATATCTTTATTTTTTCTAATTGTTTTTTGTAAATCTTCAATATTGTTATACTCTACAACCAGAGTGTTTTTTGAAACTTCATCTAATCCACCATCAGAAACAGAAATTCCATTATGCGCAGAACCAGAACCTGCTTTTACCAAAACAGAATCATGTGCACCATGATAGCACCCTTCAAATTTTATAATTTTTTTCTTTTTTGTAAAACCACGAGCTAGTCTTATTGCAGTCATTGTGGCCTCACCACCAGTATTCATCAATCTTACTTTGTCAATAGATGGAAAATTTCCAATAATTAATTTTGAAAGTTCAGTTTCAGATTCAGTCGGAGTGCAATAGAGAGTACCCTTTGAAAGTTGAGCAGATACGGATTTGATAATTTCTTTACGTCTGTGTCCTAAGAGTAATGCCCCATAACCATTGCAGAAATCAATGTAACGATTATTGTCTGCATCCCAAATGTATGCCCCATTTGCTTTTTTTGTAAAAAATGGATATGGCTCAAAATATCTAACAGGGCTATTAACACCAGATGGAATTACTTTTTTTGCAATATCAAATAGTTTTTTAGATTCAGACAACCATTCAAGGGTATTTTTGGTCATTATTATTCGTAATTTGCAGCCCTTTGTGCTTGAAATTTCTTTCGGAATAGAAATGCGGTAATCATTGTCCCAACATAGGGGGCAGTCCAATAAAGCCACAGATTTTCAAAGGCTCCAGACAATAATGCAGGTGCCAGTGCTCGAGCAGGATTCATAGATGCCCCAGAAATAAAAGCCAAAAAGAGAATATCCAACCCAACTATTCCTCCAATTGCAACACCGCTGAATCCTCTTAGTCCTTTTGTATATACGACATAAAATATGACACCCATGAGCATTGCAGAAGCTAAAACTTCAACAGGGAAAATCACAAATATTGAAAAATCATAGTTGGGGGCATTTGCCCCAAGATTTACTTTGTCTCCAATGAATGTTAAAACAAAAAGAGACCCAAGTATTGCACCGATTATTTCTGCCACAAAATAATATACAACTTGAATTTTTGATATATGACCTGTAATGTAATAACCAATAGTTACTGCAGGGTTGAAGTGTGCCAAGGAAATCTTTCCAAAAGAGTACACACCAATTAACAGTGCAATAAAAGGAGCGACAGCTGCAAAAGGAATTCCTAATTGGCCATCAAAAAATTCAACATCATATACAATAGAACCGGTTGCAAAGACTACAAGAATAAAAGTTCCAATTAACTCAACTGTAAAAATCTGTAAATTCGAATATGCCATGAATTAGCCCTCAAGAGATTTTATGAGATTCAACACTTCAGATTTTATTTTATCACGAATTTCTCTAACTTCATCAAGTGATTTTTCTTTTGGATCAGAAATATTCCAATCAAGTACATCTTTTACAAACAATGATGGACATGATTCTTTATCCATGCATCCCATGTTAACAGTTTTAGAAGAATTTTCAATCATCGAGTTTGACAATATCTTAGGTTGTTGATTTGTCAGATCTATTCCAATTTCGTTCATAACTTGGATTATAATTGGATTAAGTTTAGATGACGGAGTGGTTCCAGCACTTGAAACTTTGAATTTATCAGGGGCATATTTTCGAAAAAAGGCTTCAGCCATTTGGCTTCTACCAGCATTTTCTACGCACACAAATAGTATATTTTCAGACATTTCTATAATATCACATAAATAATAGTTTATATAAATTTAGATTGATATGAATGGAGTCAGCCTTTTAAAATGTATTTGTGATGAAACGCGTTTTGAGATTTTAGAATTATTACAGAAAAACAAAGAGTTGTGTGTAAATGATTTTGTAGAAAAATTAGAAAAGGATCAACCACTAGTATCACACCATCTAAAGACATTGAAAAAATGTGGGATTGTCAAATCTAGAGATGAAGGAAAAAAGGCAATGTACACAATAACAAATAATCAGTTATCAGAATTAATCTCAGTCGTTACAAAAACAAGCAAGAGAATTCCAGTTTTATGTTCAGATGAAAAGTGCTGTTAAAATTTTTCAGGTCTTAATACACCAACTTCACTGACATACAGAACAATAGCAAAATTGGCAAATAATGTTCTAGATATTTCTTCTACAACATCTTGCAATTTTTCTTCACGCATAATAACTTCGACTTTGACATTTTTTTCAGTTTTTAATCCTTGTCCACGAATCCCACGTGCACCATTCCCATCAACTTCATATGTTGTATATCCAGTGATTTCATGTTTACTTAGAATATCAATAATATTTTTTTGAGCTAATATCTCACATGTGATTGTAAGTAATTTTACGGGATATAGTTTCATATCCAATCCTTCATGATGTAATTGAATAAGTCTATCGATCCTTCCCCATTATGAAGAATCGTTGAAATTGTAAACATGATTGGAAGTAAGATTATGATATTGTATGGGAATGTAATTCCTAATGCAGATGTAATGTAAAGACTGGGTTTTGCCTGAGGAATTGAATGACGTAACACAGCAGGTGCTGCAATAAATGATGCACTAGCCAAAAGCAAACCAAACATTACTGCTCCACCTAGGCTCAATCCCATAACAGTTGCAACAATAACACCAATTATCCCATTAAAGGTCGGCATAATCACAGCAAATGCAGTAAGGAAAATTCCAACTTTTTTGATATCGTCTAACCTTTGACCTGCAATTATCCCCATCTCAATCATAAAAATTACAATTGCACCAGTAAACATTTCATCAAAGACAATTCGAATTGAGCTGAATCCATCTTCTCCAATGATATAACCAATTACTATACTTCCTAAGAGAATTACAATAGCCTTACCAGTAATTGAATCATGTAACACCTGAGAAAGTTTTGTTTTTGTTTCTTGAATGCCCATATCAAGATCAGATGTATCATTTTTAGATACAGATTCTTTTTTCTGACGAATTTGTTTTGAAACTGCCATGTTTGTCAAAAATATTGCCATGATGAAAGCAACAGGTTCTAAAACGGCCAAAACTGCTGCAAGGTATCCTTCTGATGTTACTCCTTGATTTTTGAGAAAGGACAATCCAACTGAAAATGTAACTGCACCTACTGCACCATACGTAGATGCTAATGCATATGAATCAAAAATATTAAACTTGCCTAGTCTTCTCAAAATTTGATAGTGATTTAATGTAAACAACAAAGACAATCCAATTGCAACTAACATTGGAATCAACATGTTTTCAAATCCAGTATTTCTCATCTCTATTCCGCCATGAAGTCCTATTGCTGCAAGAAGATAGATTGGTAAAAATTCAGAAATTGCTTCAGGAATTTTCAAATCAGATTTTATTCTAGCTGCAATTATTCCAAACAGAAAGAATAGAATTATCGGAGTAAGCAGATTTGACTGAATTAATTGTAAAATGTCCATTTGAATATTTCAAAAAATTTTTGCTGAAATAAAAATCAAGGTATTATTGAAAATTAAACAAATAGATTAATCAGAAAAGTAAATCCAATTCCCATTGCAGCAGCACCTGGAATAGTGATAATCCAGGAAAATACAATTTGTCTACTAACCTTCCACCTTACTGCACGTTTTCGTCTGGCAGCACCTGAGCCCATGATAGTTCCAGTAATTGCGTGAGTAGTACTAGCAGGAATGCCAAATACTGCAAAGATTGCCAGCATCATACCACCTGCAGTTTCGGCTGCAAATCCCTGGTATGGTCGGAGTTTTGTGATTTTTACACCCAAAGTTTTGATTACTTTGTAGCCACCAAAGAAAGTGCCCAAGCCCATAGCAGCTGCTGCAGCAAAAATTACCCATAATGGCATTTCAAGTTCAGGGATTAGTCCTGCGGAGAATAAAATTAAAACAATAATACCCATTGTTTTTTGTCCATCGTTTGCTCCGTGAGTTAGAGCAAACCAAGCTGAAGAAATTATTTGTAATTTACCAAATGTTTTATTGACAGGTCCAGGTTTACGACTTGCAAATATTGTAATTATCAAAGTAGTTAACAGTAATCCAAAGATTATTCCTCCAACGGGGGCAATGATAATTCCTGCAAAGACTTTGGTCAATCCACCATAAACTAATTTCTCAAATCCTAATCCTGCAATTCCTGCACCCATAATTCCTCCAACTAAGGAATGGCTGTTTGAAATAGGTAATCCAAAATAAGTACATAGAGTACTCCACCCTATTGCACCTGCCAATCCGCCAACAATCATGTATACTGTAATGTCATCAGGACTCACAATTCCTTTTGCAATTGTAGTTGCAACTGCAACACCAAAAACAAATGGACCAATGAAATTCATTGCAGCAGACAAGCCTACAGCATGAATTGGTTTTAGAACACGTGTTCCAATTACAGTGGCAACAGAATTTGCAGAATCATTAAACCCATTTACAAAATCAAAGATTAATGCTACAATAATTGCACCTATTGCTATTTCTAACATTTAATCATCTCATGTATATTTTAGAACAATATCTTCAATGACGTCTGCAACATCAACACATCTGTCAGATGCAGTTTCCATTGTTTCATAGATATCTTTTAGCTTGATAATTTTGATTGCATCAGTACTCTCAAAGAGATCTTTGATAGCCTCTCTATACAAGTCATCAACGGTATGTTCAATATCACTTGTGTTTCTACAATGCTCAATCATATCTTTTGGATTTTTCATACGTTGTAATTTTGAAATCATGTATTCAACTTCTTTTGTGGCTTTGACTAATTCATTGGCAATCTCAACAGTGTATGGAGGAGGAGTTGTGATTTTATAGCTGTAAACCCTTGCTGCAATTCCATCCATGAAATCAATCACATCATCAATTTTTGATGCAATTCTCTGCATATCCTCACGATCTAGAGGAGTTATGAAGGTCTTGTTTAGCTCAGAAAAGATATCGCGTGTTAGGACATCTGCTTGAGTTTCAAGTTCATGAATCTTTTTTGCTTGTTCAAGATTAGTAAGATCGTCGAATAAAACCACCACTGCTTCAGAGGTCTCAACTGCTTTTTTTGCCAAATCATCTAAAATCTTTAAGAGTTCTTTTTCATTGGATTTTAACCAAGATAACCATTGTGCCATGATTCATTGAATGGAATTTTGGTTATAGGGCTAGCGAACATACAATCTATTGTACTATATAGAAACAAGTGGTAGATGTAAATTTTAATCTGATCGCATTTTCAAAGAGATTATTGTAAAATTAAAAAATAAAAAGAAAAAAATTATTCTTGAACTGTAAAACCTGGACCCCATTGGTCAGTGTTTCTCAGATCAGAACTATTTTGAGTATTTGCTTTCTCTACATTGAACATTGCATCGTATGTAGGATTGTTTGGATGATATCCCTGACATTCAAAGTCAAAAATATTTTCTAGAGCGAATTTATTTTTGACATAGCTTTCTTCTTTGTTGGTTTCAGTTTCAACAGTATAATCAATTGCTCTACAATTGTTGTAGTTGAAACCACGAATTACTTTACCATCAGATACTAAATCAACATCAATGTCAACCAAATCTAGATTACTAGTTCCTTGAACACCTTGAATTTTCATTGTATCATCTACATGATTGTACAACATAGGATAATCACCAACAATTCCTCTCAATTCAATAGTAGGATAGGTAGTTTTTCTAGTAAATTTTTCTGCAGCAACACTCTTGTTACCATTTTCATTATCGACATTTTCAGTTGCACTCAACACCTCACTTTGCTTAAACATGGAAAACTCTATTGTTTCATTTCCATCAGCAAAAGTAAAAGTTGCGATTGCATCCAAGCCACCATCAGTGTTCTGAATCGGTTCTGCATACGAATTTGTCAAATGGGTTGTTCTCCAAGAAGGAACATCTCCTCTCAGATTATCATAATTCACATTCATGCCATCAAGTCCGGAACAGGTAAATGTGGATTGTAGAACTACAACAAATCCACTTTTTCCAGTGAATCCTTCTTCTTTGTCGGTTTGTGTGGTGATTCGTGCATCAGATATTCTGCAACTAGTAAAATCAAATCCTCTCAGAGTTGATTCAGTGTTAGCAAATTCCACTTGTGCATCAAAATCAACATTCGAAGATGTAGAAAGCCCAGATACCTGTCTTGATTTGTCTATTGCATTGAATAATAGTGGATAGTAATCTAAAACCCCCTCTACCTCAAATTCTGCAACAACATTTTCAGAAGATTCCTCATAGCCCGAAATTATATTGAACACTGGAAAATAGATTTTTTCTGCCCCATTTTCATAACTAAAGGTTATCGAAGTGCTCATATCATTAGCGAACTTAAATCCAGAATCACCAAAGTCGGTAAATGAACTATTTGCAGTGATTTTATAATCATTATCAGAAGTAAGCCCACTACATACAAAGTCAATTTTATCTACAATGGCAAATCCAACTTCTTTGAAATAGCTTTCATAGTCATTTGAGTCAAGCGTTTCGACTTGATAATTATCTATTCTACAATTGTTGTAATCAAGAGTGATGATGGATTCATCTCCTTTTACAAAATCTGCATCAACGTCAAAATATTTCAACTGATAATCGAATGCATCGTTAGAGAACCTATACTTGTATGCCTCATCCATTGCTGCATGCAATAATGGGGAATCAGTAACAGTTCCTTCTACGGAAAATGAAACTCCAGAGTTATCTGCAAAGTTTTCATTCATTTCAAATACAGGGAATTCGTATGTTTCAACTCCATCTCTGAATGTGAATGTCAAAACAGGTGTTACATCACCTATCATGTTGTATCCTTCTTCGCTTTCTTCAGCATATACATTAGAAATTCCAAATGAGACAACAGCGAACATTGCAGCAATACTAAAGATTGCAATATTTTTTGCGTTTTTGTAAGTCATTAAATGCTGAAGATAATTTTAAGACTATAAGCTGTGACATGGTTTTACACTTATGAAATATGTTTCTAGATAGTGTTAGTAATTCTATATAGAAATTACCTATTATTCACAGTTTATCAGTAGATCTTTTTCAGAATCAAGATAGCATCTATCAGAGTCTGCACCGCCATCAATCACATCTGAACCAGAATTTGCATGAATTATGTCAATTCCAGACTGTCCTTTTAGAATATCATTACCAGAATTGCCCTTTATGGTGTCATCACCGTCATTTCCAGAGATAATATCATCGCCAGAACCACCAAAAATACAATCATTTCCCAATCCACCGGAAATAAGGTCATTTCCTTCCAATCCGAATATTAGATCATCACCATCAGTACCATAAATAACATCATCGCCAGGAGTTCCTTTGATCAAATTATAACTTGAGTAATTATTTCCACAAGTATTCACAGTGATTCTTTGTGAAGTGTTAGAGTTATGTCCAGCATTATCAAAAGCAATCCAAATAAGATTAGTTATTCCTGGAGGATAAGCATCAGGAGCATTGTTAATGATTATCTTGATTCCACTATCATCAGTAGCAGTTGCAGTTCCGACAAATATCTCAGTTAAGAAATCTTCAGCTTCAACTTCAAATGAAGGTGGAGCAATTATTACAGGTTTAGTTTGATCATATGAGATATGCTCATCAATTTCAGGTGCAACAAAGTAAGGAGTCAAAGGTTCTTCATAAAATTCAGTTTCAAAAGATTGAATAGAATGAGTAGGAGAATCTATAACTAATAATTCACCATTGATTCCAATTTCAATATCAGTGATATCTTTGAATGAAACATAATATGGACCAAGTTGATCAGATTTAGATAATAGTAAATTAGCATCCTGAGATAAATGTAAAAGTTTACCATCTGCAGAGTTTACGACAAACATTTTTCCTAAAGGATCAACTGCTATGGCTTCAGGAGAAAATACATAGTTATTATAATAAAATGGAAATGATTTCATAAATTCCCCATCTGAATTGAATTTTTCAATTGTGTGATTGCCTTTGTCGGTGACATAGATATTTCCATCATTATCAATGTCAATTCCTACAGGATTAAGGAATTGCCCTGGACCCAATCCGCTGGATCCAAATGATGAAACAAAATCACCATTAGAGGAAAATATTTGAATTCTTTGATTTCCGGTATCAATTACATATACAAGTCCATTGTGAGCATCTATCCCAGCAGGATACATAAATTGGCCTTCACTTGTTCCTTGTTTTCCCCAACTCGTAACAAATTCACCATCTAAAGAAAATTTTTGGATACGATTTAGATCACGGTCTGCAACAAAAACAAAATCACCATCCACTGCAATGCCAGATGGATTGTAGAAACTTCCTAGTTGTTTTCCACTATTGCCCCAATCTGTAATGTATTCACCACTACTGGAGAATTTTTGAATTCGTTTATTGCCAAAATCACTAACAAATATACTTCCATCATCAGATACACCAACAAATTGAGGGTATGCAAAATGACTTGGCTCTGTAGCACCAAATGAGCCCCATTGATGAAGAGAGTCATAATCTCCAGATCCAAAAGAATTTTGAGCAAAAGAATTAGCTAACAGAATTACAGAAATCGTAATAATTACAAAAGATAGTTTCAACGATTATTCATGCCAAAATTTGAGAAACATAACCAAAGTTAGCTAATGTTACAATTTTTGTCAACTTTATGTCAAAATGGTTTATTCACTTCACGCGTAAACACATAGCTTGCAAGTGCAACCATTGCAAGTACAAATGCTATCAAAATTCCGAGGCTCAAAATTATTGGAATACCGCCTTCCGAGACTCCAGTCATTAATTCTCTAACCAGTAAAACAGTGTATGTTACGGGATTTAGTTTGGCAATTACTGCTAACCAATCAGGAAGTAATTCTAATGGGAATAATGCAGGACTTAACATGAACAAAGGCATTCCAAGAAAATTAATCATGCCCCAGAAAGTTTCTTGAGACTTTGCAGTAGCTGCAATCATTACAGAAATTCCAGAAAATCCCAGTGAAAATAAAATAACTATCGCCATGATTGGTGCAATCATTATTGGATTTGGAAAATTAACACCGATTGCTAAAGCAATTCCCAAAATCAAACTTGCTTGTAAAGCTGCAATTAAAGATATGGCAGACATTTTTCCTAAAGCAATTGCAGAACGTGAAATTGGAGAAGACAGTGCTTTATTCATAAAACCATACCTCCTATCCCACAAAGTATTCACGCCACCAAAGATACTAGTAAAAATTGCAGTGAGAATAATTACACCAGGTGCCATAAACTCAATGTATTCACCTTCAAACCCAACTGATTGAATTAAAGGTTGAGTTCCAGAAAAAGTATTTCCAATAACAATAATCCAAATTGCAGGTTGAATTAATCGGATTAAAACTCCACTGCGAGATTTTTTGTATCTTTTTAGTTCTCTCCAAAAAATCGTATACGTATCATATAGTAATGTGTTCATGCACGCAACCTCTTCATCTTTGCATGTTCACGTTTTCTATTAAATCCAGAATCATCACCCTTAATTTCATGTCCAGTGTAAGAAATGAATACATCATCAAGGGTTGGCTGAGTAAGAGAAATAGATTTAATTTTAATGTCAAGTTCTGAAGAAATTTGAAAAATTTTTGGAATTACTTCAGTTCCATGGGATGCAAAAAGAGTAAGTTTAGCTCCATCTTCGTTGATTTTCTTTACAAATTCAATTTTCCTAATCTCAGACAAGAAAGAATCATGGTTATCACCCTCATCAATTACAATAGAAATAACCTCATTACCCATTGCACTTTTCATGTTTTCAGGAGAGTCTATAACCTGAATTTTTCCACCGTCAATAATTCCAACTCTATCACATAGTTGGTCTGCCTCCTCCATGTAGTGTGTAGAGACAAAAATAGTCATATCAAATTCAATGTGAATTTTCTTGATATACTCCCAAATTTTCCTACGAGTTTGGATGTCCAATCCAACTGTAGGCTCATCAAGAAACAATACTTTTGGTCGGTGTAGTAATCCACCTGCAATGTCTAATCTTTTTCTCATACCTCCAGAATATGTTACAACAGCCTGATCTTGTTTGTCAACAAGTTCAATTAATTCTAAAACATCATCAATTCTTTTTTTGATTTCATTTTTTGGGATATGATTTAGTTTTGCTTGTAGTAGAAGATTTTCTCGCCCTGTCAAGTATTCATCAACTGTTGATTCTTGTTGAACATATCCAATGTTTTCTCTTACTTTTTTTGGATTTACAGCTACATCAAATCCAGAAATCAGAGCTTCTCCAGATGTTGGTTTTAGTAAAGTGGTTAAAATCATCATTGTAGTACTTTTTCCGGCACCATTAGGTCCCAAGAAACCAAAGATTTCTCCCTTTTCTACTGAAAATGAAATGTCATTTACAGCAATTACATCACCGAATGATTTGGTGAGAGATTTAGTCTCTATCGAATACAATACATTGATCGCAGTTATCAATTATAAATTGCTAAGTATTGATTATGCCGATCCTCATAAAAAATTTAAAGACCAGATAATGAAATCAATGCATGAAAGGATTATGTCAAAAATGTCACTCATCAAATGTAGATGTAACAATTCTAGAAGGAATTCCAGTCTGCAATGTATGTTCTAAAAAAACAGAATAATCAAAAAAGGTTATTTTGAAAAAAGAAGTTTAAAGAATTATTCAATAGATTTGAATTCTTCTTTGGTCATTCTTAGGATGACTTTTTCTCCCACTCCCCAAATTTCAGATTTGGATAGGATTTTTGAATGCATTAAACCATCAGATACTTCAATTGACTCTAATTCATTGGTATCAGGATTTCGATGTAATCTCTTTACTTTACCAATTTTGTGTCTATCAATATCAGTTACTGGGATTCCAGTTCTCACAGGAGGTCTACTAAGAAGTAGTGTTTCTTCTGCAAACTTGTCAATGTAATCCTCAGATAGAAAATAGTCTCTACGGAATCCTTGGTGAATGGTTACACCAGATACGGCAAGTGTGTCTTGGTTGATGTGTATGTGTTTGACTTTGCCATATTCAATTCCCTCTCTGTCAATGACTTTTTTTCCAGTAAAGGTATCTGCTGTGGCTATGTTTGAAGGCATTCCTTCTAGTTTTACGGACATGTGTGTGAATCCTATGATTTGCTTATCATACCAAATATCAGAAAATTCTATCAATGGGGTTAAATTACTTGACTGCAAAAAAAATCACGCATGGAAATAAAGGAAAAATTGTTTCGCCCGATACTTATCACAAAGGGAAGAAAAACAGGCAGAGAGCACAAAGTGATGCTTAGGGCAGTCAACCATAATGGAAAAATTTACTTTTCTAGACATAGACCTGATGGGGATTGGTTTCAAAATGCGCTGGCAAACCCACTAGTCAAAATACAATACAATGATTCAATTTTCATAGGAAATGCAAGACAAGTAACAGATGACAAACTAAATGAAGAAATTTCTCTTTTAAAATATCCAGGAGAAGAAAGAGCTAAAGAAAAAAGAGTTGCAATTGAAATTACTTTAGAATAAATTAATTAGATTTTCTTGATTTCCAGAAATAATAGATAGTCAACCCACCCAAAATTATTGTCACAGTTACTAGCGGTAAAAACAATTCAGAGTTTGTAGACTCTCCAATAGTTTTTGCATATTCTAAACTAGATACAGACAGATCTTGGGATTCAGACTCTGCCATCATAGGTGCAGATGCAGGAAGTGAACGAATCGATTCATCAACAGGTGCAGATTGCATACTCTTTGCAGATTCCTCGATTACAAAATTTTCAGCAGAATCAGTTACAGGAATTGTTTTGTTTTGAAATTGAGATAAAGATAGTAATCCTGAAAGACCAGTTGCAATTCCCAATCCTGCAACTTTGTAAATATTTTGAAATGAGCGAACAAGTAATTTACTTTCTTTAGTTTTCTTGGAAAATTTTGGAGGGACAATCACTATACTGAATTTTGTTGCAGTGTAAATTTTCATGTCTTGAGATTTTGAATTTTTTTCAATCTTGGAGATTTTTACAATTCCCAAATCTTGAAGTTTGATCAAATGATACTTTACTAGCTGTAGAGAAATGTTAGTTTTTTGAGCAATTTGATTTGCTGTCAATTCTTCATTGAATAGTAATTGAAGGATTTCACGGCTAGAATCATTTGTCAACAACTCACCAAATGACTTTATTTTCTCATCATCTGTGGCTAAGATTTTGATTTTTTCAGTAAATTCATCATTAGAATTTTCATCAGGCAATAGCTTTCTTCTTTAATTCTAGAATATGTAAGTTGTTTGGTAAAATTGAGATTTCACTAATCCTTTTATCTCAAACAATCAAGGAATAGTAATCACTAAAAATGATGATTCAGAAAAGATGATGAAAATGAGTTCAAAAATAATAATTCCAATTGCCGTAATCGTTTCAGTACTAGTCACATCTGGAATTATGTTTGCAGTTTTTGAACAAAATGTAGAGATACAAGTTGTAACAGAAACTAGCGAACCTGAAATAATCTATGTCGATAAAATAGCATCAGAATATTTTGAAGGAACAAATGAAATAAAGAAAATATCATCACAGCAAGAACTAAGAAATATTTTAGAAGCATCTTCTTCATTTAGAGGAGGTTTTGATGATAGGGTTCTCAGAAATACACTGGCAGATGAATCTGATTGGGTGGGCGGCTTTCAAACAGCTGCAGTTCCAATGCCAGAGTCAATGCCTACTGATGGAGCATCCAAAGTACAAGCAGGAGGAACAGACTATTCAACAACAAATATTCAAGTAGCAAATGTTGATGAACCAGACTATCTCAAAAACGATTCAAAGTATGTCTACATTGTATCTCAAAATACACTTTCAATAATTGATGCATATCCTGCTGAAGAGGCAAAATTAATTCTTAAAATTGCATTAGACATTGAATCCCAATATATTCAGAACATGTTCCTCAATGAGGACAGACTGGTAATATTTTACAACGGACAAAGCGATGAGGAGATAATCCCACTATTTGACTTTGTTCCAAGGCGCTCTTACAGTTCGGTTACCCATGCATTAATCGTAGATGTTTCAGATAAAGAGAATCCAACTATTCTCAAAGACTATTCCATAGATGGCCATTTCAGAGATGCAAGGATGATTGGAGACTATGCATACTTTGTAACAAACAGCAATGTTGATCATCAATATCCGAGATTGCCAGTAATCATGGAAGATTCAGTTAGAATAATGACTCCAGAAGCATTTTATTTTGATAATGTAGAGCAGTTCTCAAACTTTAACACACTAACTGCAATTGACATATTCGGGGATACAATAAATTCAGAAACATTCCTTATGGGATATACTGGTTCATTTTATGTATCAGAGGACAACTTTTACCTCACATATCAACAAAACACACCATTTGGATTTTATGAGAATTCATCAAGAGACAGATTCTTTGATGTAATTGTTCCACTATTGCCAAATGACATACAAGATGAAATAAAATCGATACAAAATGATTCTTCATTGAGTTCTTCAGTACAATGGACAAAGATTTCAGAATTGATGCAAGACGCTTACAATGAAATGGACAAAAGTGAAAAAGAAAAACTGTTTGAGAAAATCAAAGATGCACTAAATGAATACGACAGGAAAATCCAAGAAGATACAAGAAAAACAATAATTCATAAAATATCAATCGATGATGATAAAATAGAATATGTTGCAAAGGGGACGGTTCCAGGCAGATTACTAAACCAGTTCTCAATGGATGAGAGCGGAGATAGATTCAGAGTTGCAACTACTGCTGAAATTTACACTCAATACGAAGGAACAATTCGCTCAAACGCAGTCTATGTGCTAAACGAACAATTAGAGATAGTGGGAGAACTAGAAGAGATTGCACCTGATGAGAGTATCTTTTCTACCAGATTCATAGGGGACAGACTATACATGGTAACATTCCAACAAATCGACCCATTCTTTGTAATTGATTTATCCTCAGATACGCCTAAAATTCTAGGAGAATTAAAGATCCCAGGATTTTCAAACTATTTGCACCCATATGATGAGGAGCATGTAATTGGAGTCGGCAGAGACACCAAAGAAATTGAAAACGGTAGAGTTCAGCAGTTGGGAATCAAAATCGCACTATTCAATGTGGCAGATGTAAGCAACCCAAAGGTCTTAGATGACATAGTCATTGGAGATAGTTCCACTCAATCTGAAGCACTATACAATCACAAGGCATTTTTCTTTGATAAATCAAGAGATGTTCTATCCATACCAATAAGTGCAGATATTGAAAGTTTGGAGATAACTACAAGCTCCAAGATGTTTGCACCAGAGTATAATCGCTGGAGTGGATTCTATGTATTTGATTTGAACAAATCAGATGGAATTAGTACCAAAGGAACAATCACTCACTCTGATAGTGATTCACGATACTATGGAATGAACAATGCAAGAACATTTTACATTGATGATGTTTTATACACTGCATCACAAGGATTTCTAAAGATGAATTCCTTTGAAGAGTTGGATGAAATCAATTCAATACAACTTGAAAAAACGGGCAAGTTTATCGAATACTTTGAAGCAGAAGAGGCATCAATTTTAGTAGAGCCAGTTTCTGAACCAGAAGTGAGCCCTTAGAAAATTACACTAGATGAACTATTGTCGAGCATCCTCGTCTATCAATTTCAACACCATTTTCAACTTCACTAACAGTAACAGTAAATGAAATCACATCACGGGGTTTAGCGTTTTCAGCATGTAGTTTCAAGTTAAGATCAAGCATTTCAAATTCAGTTGTAGGTAAATTGGATTGATCCAAATATGCATCACATGTAGATTCTATTCTAAACCGGTCATCTTTAAAGTGAAAACCAAGCTTCATTTTTCTCCCCTCTCTTCCAGATGCTTTTACACTCACATCAATAATTCCAGGCTTTGTTTCAGTGTAGCTTGATTTTTTATTTACAAAAACCCCAATATCAAAGGGTTTACCAGCAGTGGATTCTGCCATCTTTTGAATTCCATCATTCATGACGACATCTATTGCTTTGATTGATTGTGGAACTCTTGCAATCCATTCATTTGTTCTAGTTATGGTAGCATGAATTCCAGCACGTCTTCGTTTATCCTCATCTTCAGGTAATTTGTAATAATCAACCCAGGCTTCATAATCATGAGAGATTTCTTCAATAAAATCAATGCAAGTTCGCCTATAATCATCCACATTGTCAGTTCTCAGTGAAGCATCATCTGTTCTCATACCGTCATAATCCATCGGCATTGCCATATTCTGAACTAATCGAAGTTCTAAAAAAACTAATCTTGACTGAAATTAATGATTATAATAGGAATTTTTCAAAGACCAATTATGATATTTTCAGAATTGGTTGCAGACTTGCAAACGGCTCTAAAAAAAGACCTAGCACAAATTAGATTTCTTTTAAAGAAAAATCCAGCAATGGCATATACAAGAATTGTAGAAATTGGTAAAGAAGTTGGAAAAACATACAACATCAAACTAATTGTAAATTTTCCAAAACAAGGTAAGATAGAAGAATTTGAAATGTATGGGAAAAGAGATTTAAGTTTAATTATAGATTATGATAAAAAGAGATTTCCAATAGATAGAGAAATCATCAAACAAAAAGCATTAGAAATGTTAGGGGATGTCAAAACAGAAGATGCCTACATGTATGAGAACAAGGAAGGAGTAAGAGTATTTACAGATAATTGGAAAATAGACATCTTACCGCACTCAGTCCACATATGGACAGAATTTAATGATAAAGTGACAGCATTTTGCGATTGGTTAATGGAAAATGCTTATGAGATGAAAAAGAAAGAATGATTTTTAGAAATTAAAGACTTTCAAGTTCTTCAAGCAATAATTGGGCCTCTGTATTTTTTGGTTCGAGTTTAACTATACGTCTACAACAATCAATGGCTTCATCCTTTTGCTCCAAAGCTAAATGTGTATTAGTTTTCAGAGTCAAGTTTTCAACATCGTCATTATCTAATTCAAATGCTTTTTCAAAATAAGGCAAAGCCTTCTTGAAATCATCAACAAGGGAGAATGCACTGCCCATGATAAACATAAAATCATGATCATCAGAAAATTCAGATTCCAAATTTCTTCCAAATACTATTGCCTCATCATAATCTCCATCTCTGAGTAATTTTTTGATATGTCGTTTAGGATGTTTGAAAATACCAACCATAATGTTTCAGAATTTTTAATAAATAATCACAATTTGAATGTAGATGAATCTAGGAAGATACTCTCATAATTCCTTTTTCAATGAGAAATTGAATTCCACCTACAAAAGAATCATCATCTATTGCACCGTCAGCCCACCATCCAGCATTGTTTTTAATCCAAGATGGGATTTCATTACTTCCTCCAGAAGATCCTTGAGAGGTTGGAGGGATTTTCATGATTCCTTCTTTAATTAAGAATTGAATTCCTTGAACAAATGAACCATCATCTATATCACCAGCAGCCCACCATCCAGCGTTATTCTTTATCCAAGAAGGAATTTCTTGAGTTTTAACAGGAGGTGTAGATACAGGAGGTGTTGAGCCATCAAGGGCATAAATTGGTACAGTTATTTCCAAATAATCTGATGCAACACTAGGTACAATTCCAGGAGGGGCTAAACCGTAAATCCATACAACATATTTTGCTGTACCAGGTTCTTCTTTAATAATAAAATCAAGTATGGCCTGTCCTGATGGAGAGTAGAGATAGTCTACACCTTCTTCCTGAGCAATAGATCTTTGTGGAGATAGATTATCATCTACAACAAGGAAATCATATTGAACTTGGTTTAAAAATTCAGTATCATCATATTTACTGATAAATTTGATGAGCCATTGGGATTCACATCCTTGAACTAAATCTTCAGGACCATAGAAAATGTTAAGTTGGTAATCAAAGTTTTTTGTAGGCTTTTTTATGCTAGTTGATTTTTCAAAGTCTACCTCACATCCAGCGTTTTTGTAATCAACTGCAGATGAATGGTATTTAGAAATTGGAGATTCTTGAACATTTTCTTTATAATCTAACAAAACAAATTCGTATTCTGTTGGAGGAATTCCTTCTGAAACATGAGTGAATGTTTTAGCTTTTACAGGAAATGGAAAATCATCTACAATCCAGACACTACTTGTGACACCGCCAGTTTTCCATCCAACTTTAATGGTATCCCAAGTGCCAGATGGAGTAACTACTGTTTGAAGAGCCATTGGAACTACTTGTTCCCCTCCAATATTTCCAATCTTTCCCCAAGATGCAGCACTGAATGCTTTTGGACCCTTGCCACCAGAACTTCCATCAGATGTTGCAAATGCAGATAGCCATGCTATAGAGGATTTGAATGCCCCACGGTATAGTCCTAATTCTTCACTACCACCAGTTGGTTCAGGTGCAATTTTTCCAAGTTCCATTTCACCAACAATTATTTTATTTCCATCAAATACTGCAACTTCAGCCAACCATTTTGATTCACTGCCAACTTGTTTGTCGCCTTTAATCCACATATCCATTTCAAATATAGTACATTCCTTGTAATCCACATGGCACATTGAATAAGAAAAGAAATCACCTTGCTTGAGACCTTCACCAGCATACCATTCACCAGGATGATCTACCCCACCTGATTGAAATTGGGCAAACACAGAAGGAGATGCCAATGAGCCAAACAATAGAGCAGCAATAGTTGTAATTAGTAATAATGAACCTTTCAAATCTGAAAAAAAATAGCCAAATCGGATAGTTAAACCTTTTTCAAATATGTAAAAAAATGCGAAATGAGGAAGAATATCTATTCGAATAAGCAAATATAGAGGAATAAGTACAGGAATTCCAGAAATGTGCGAATGTTCCAAGGTACACTTGTTTGAAGTTGAATTCAAACTAGATGGCATGGTCGTAGTTCCTACTCATAAAAACTGCGGATTTTCACTAGATGAAAAACAAGCTGACAAGTTCCAAAAAGAATTAGTGAAATCATGGGGCTTTGAGGATGAAGACGAATAATTAAAAAATAAAAAATAGATTTTAAGTAACTATCGGATTACATTTGTCCGACGGCTTCTTTGCAAACACCAGTTGAGCATTTGCAGTCTGCGCTACAGATACAATGACCTTGCATTGCACAATCGCATTCATAATCTGGATCGCCACTTTCGGCTTCGCATCCACATGCTTGATCTACCATGATAAATCAATAATTTTACTTATTTTAAAAGGTTAGTACATTCAGATAGAATGTTACGCACTTGTGATAATCTCTAGGATTTCATTGCAGGATTTTTGCACAAGTTCGGATTGCTGTTTGAGGAGATTAGAGTCAGCCTCAACATCAAATGCAACTTTTAGAATATGGATAAGGTCTTGTTCTCGATTTAAAGAATCCTTGATTTTCATAAAATTTTCTTTGTTTAGATATCCTAGATAAAAATAACAATCAGAAAGCATTGAATTTTTAACAAAGAAATCATGTTTTTGTTGAATGATTTGAGAATGGTTATTTTTTTCAACCAAATCAGAAAATCCTATTGTTGATTTTAACATCCTCTCAAGCAACGTTGGAGTAGCTCGCTCAATTCCAACTGTTTGAGTTACAACAGAGATATGTTCATTGATAGAATTCTTTTCTAGTTTTCGAAGCAAATCAAGCATATGAGAAGGACTTGAACGCTGATGATTAATTGCAGAAATTGCATTAGCTAAATAGAAAGTTGCACATTTTTGCCAACAGGATGCAAATACATCAGATGACTCTATTGATTCTTTAGTTTTTTGACAGCAAAATTGAGATTCTATTAAACAATTTTTTGCAAAATCAGAGAATAAAGAGACATGTTTTTCACGAATTTTGGCAAGCATCATTTTTAGATCCCATGACTCATCATGAATGATTTGTATTTGATCATACTGGAGTAGTTTGTATGATAGGGTTTCAGACAGTGAAGCATGGTGGATAATTGCAAATTCATCATCATATTTGATAATTTTATCAGGCTCTGATTTTCCATCAAAAATAAAAAAATCATAATCACATGAATCAAATAGCAAATCAGAAACTCTACACCCACCAAGCCCTACAGGATGCCCAGATAATCCATTCTCTTCGACGAATTTTTTCACATCCATGTGAAAGGATAAAGATAATTTTTCTATAAAGGAATCAACTCACAAAGTTTTACAAATTCATTCAAAGTCAAAACATTTCCTTTAAATTAAGATTTAATTTGTTTTTTATCAAGCTCCTATAGTGTAGTCCGGTTAAGCATTTTGGCTTCTCAAGCCAAAGACTCGGGTTCAAATCCCGATGGGAGCACTTTAATTTT
>JACNFR010000073.1 GCA_014384555.1 Candidatus Nitrosopumilus sp.
TTTCTATATAGTATGACAAAAGAAACAAACCCAACAATTGTCGTCGCAAACGATGACAAAAAAGAAGAGCCAAAGAAAGATGACTCTGGTAAATCAGACAAATAGAATTAACACACTTCCCCATCTTTTACATGGGTCAGAATAATTTCAAAAAATAAATCATCATAGTAAATATTATTTTGTATAGTTTTTTCTGATTAAAATTATTTTTAATCACAATTCATTTAAATTATCAAATGTACAAAATAATAAAATAAATTAAAAACACTGAATAAACAAGGGGTTTTATGGAGTTGTTTGTCATGATATGTATGGCAGATTTTATTGTTTGTTCAAATTGCGGTTTGTCATATTCTACGCAAGAAAATGAATTATGTTCTCATTGCGGATTTACATTAAAACAAAGATGATTAATTATTCTTACAAAAAATTGCTCTAACTTAATAGAATTCTTTGCCCTATAAACTAGATGTAATTTTACCAAATTAAATACAAATGATGTTCGTTCTTATAGATAGAGAATCAATTGCAAATATGTCACAAGACAGAAAAATGTACAAATGTACGTGTGCAGATTGTGGTAAGGATTCAGAAGTTCCTTTTGAACCAAAACCAGATAGACCTGTATATTGTAAAGAGTGCTTACCAAAACACCAAAAATAGAAGATTGTAGATTAGTTTCGTTTGATTAATTTTAAACTGGATTATTTTTAGATATTCTCAAAACCTTTTTTTATTTTTCTGAAATTGTAACCAATTTTTCAAAAATTTGATCCGTGAAAAGTTTCTTCTTCTATTCACTATTGTTATATTCTATATTCACCTAGGTGTACACATGGTTCACAAAATAAAATATTTTGATGCTAGTGAATTAAAGCCAGGGGTTTTTCTTCAGGATGTTGTAAATGATTTTCTAGCAGAAAAAAATGAAAAAATCATAGCAGTCCACCCAGTTATGGAAAAAACCTTGCTAGTTCATTATCAGGAATAATCAATCTTTTGATTTTCTAGGCATGGCAAATGGTATTGATCTAATTTTTTTGAAGTTTATCCAAAGTATTAGATTATTTTTAAAAAATAGTAAGAACTAGGAATAATATTCCTTGAATCCCTTATCTGTTGGATGGAGTTCGGTTTTTGGGCCAAACATTCCTTGTTTATGGACAACTTTCATCAAACCGGCTTTTTCTAAATCTTCTAGAATAGTATCAAGATCTTTAGCATCTAATCCAGTATTTTTTTGGATACTTTCAAATGATTTTGAACCTCTGTTTAGAGCACCTAAAACAAGATTATTTTTTGTTTGAGGTTTAGAAGGATCAATTTGTGGTTCAAATGATTCTGACTGAGGTTCTTGAGCAGGTTTAACAAAACTAGGTTCAAATGATTTTTGCTGTTGAGGTTGAATGAAATTTTTTCCTATACCTCTTTTTGCCAAAAGCCGCGGAATAATTCTAGCTAGTGGTATTGCTAAGAAAATTATGATATAAATCCATGAAAAGTTAGGTTCAGCCATTAATTATTTCATGTATGAATAGCATAAATTTGTTAAGAGTGAAAACTTAGTACAAACTAATACCCATTAGATTGGTATAAAAGTAGAAGATAGACAGTATAGACAGTGTCCAAGTATCAATCTCCTAAAGTTAATGTTAACATGAATGGTGCAAAAGTAGTTTTAGTTGCAATTATTCTTCTAATCGTAATTGGTGTAGTGGCATCAGCTTCTGTAAAGATAGTTGATTCAGGTCATCGAGGAGTGCTTTTACACTGGAATGCAGTTGATCTTACAAAACCACCACTTGATGAAGGAATACATTTTGTTATTCCTTTCCAAGATGAAGTAGTTAACATCGAGGTTCGTACTTTAAAATATGCAAGTGAAGCTAGAAGCGCATCAAGAGATTTGCAAACAGTAGAAACAACTGTCACAGTCAATTATCATCCAGATAAAGAACAAGTCCACAACTTATACAAAAATCTAGGACTTGATTATGAAAATAGAGTAATTCAACCAGCCATAGAAGAAACAGTGAAACAAGTGACTGCAAATTATAATGCTGAAGAATTAATTACAAAAAGACCTCTAGTGAAACAAGACATTGAATTTTCCATTAGAGAGAGATTAAATCAATTTAATGTTGTAACAGAAGTAATTTCAATTACAGACTTTGAATTCTCTGCATTATTTGCATCTGCAATTGAATCCAAAGTAGAAGCAGAGCAAAATGCACTTAGAGCAGAAAACGACTTGAAGAGAATTGAAGTTGAAGCCAGACAAGCAGAGGCAAACGCCATAGGTTTAGCAAATGCAAACATTGCAGAAGCCAAAGGTGAGGCAGAAGCAATTGCTATAATCAATAAAGCATTAGCTGAGAATCCAAATTATCTTGATTGGTTAAAGACTCAAGCATGGGATGGTAAACTACCTCTAGTAGTAGGTGAAGGTGGAACACCATTTATACAAATCCCAGTAAAGCCTTAGACATATGGCATCAATTATCATAATACCAATTCTCATAGTTGTAATTGTCGGGTTATCATCATATCTAGTTCATAAATTTGTGTTACGAGACATACTTGCTAAAAGATCTATCAATCAGACACTTCAAAAATACAATATCAAAAAAACACCTTCAGAAATAATTAAAGAATATTATGAAAACAGAGGAGAACGTCTATCACACCAAGAAATCCAGAATATTGAAAAGAATTATAGACAAAATGAACCCGAACAGTTCCTTGCAATGTATGATGCAATTAGAGATAAAATTAAAGATAAAGAAAAATAATCTCTAGTTTCTTTAAGGAGTAACAACAAGTAATGTTGTAGAATTGAAATCAAATGATAAAATTTTGGTAATTGTAGGGTTAATTGCAGGAATGGTGGGATTAGCTGCAACAATTGGATTTGTAGGACAAGGAAATGTCAGACATGTAGAAATTTTTTGGGTTGAAACGGTAGAGCAAACAATAATTTTTGAAGAAATCAATGGTGAAACTCAAGTAAGAGGAATTAAGGGAGTTAAAACAGATGCAAACCCAACATTATTGTCACGAACATCGTTTGCATATATTCTAACGGTGATAAATAATGGAACAACAGTTCATAGACTTTACATTGATGGATTTAATGTTCAAACAGATTTACTAGAACCAGGAGAACAAGACACAATTACAATTTATCCAAATAAAGAAGGAGAATTTGGATACTATGACAAGAGAGAAAATTTAATCCCACTAGGCAAGATCAAAATTGTCACAGTGGTTGCAAGTGATGAGTTTGAAGGAATTTGGAAGGACCTGATTTAAAATGACCTACTTTTTCCCAATTATCAAATCAACTTTATAGTTGAGAGCTGTTCGTGGATTGAGTTTTAAATTCCATGGAAGGTAAGATGGGTTTTTTGTTTTTGTAGTAATTTTGAAACCAAAATTCTTCAAAGTTGTGCGTAATGTATATTCATCAAGAGGTTTTCTGACAGAATTTAATCCTCTATCAAAGTCATAAGGTTCAGAGATTATAAAATGACCAGAAGAGATTTGTTTTGATATATGTTTTAACAATTCCAAAGGCTCAATTAATTCCAGAATATTTAGTGCCAAAATCAAATCAAATTGCAACTTTCCAAATACAGAAGACAGTGAGTCAGCTACAAAATAATCAAGGTTATTTTTGCAAGATTGTTTTGCAATTCTTAGTGCACTAAATGATCTGTCAATTCCAAAAACCATTTGGTTAGAATTAGCCAGAAACGAAGTCATAATTCCAATAGAACAACCATGTTCCAATACAAGATCAGATTTTGGTAAATCATTGATATTATTTTTTACAAGAGAATAAAATTTTGAATTCCTGCTATTATGATATATGCTAGCCCATCTTTCCTCTAATGCTGTTCTGTCATCACCTATCGGATTGATTTTAGATAAAGAAGATTTCAAAAATTCTTTTAGTTTTTGATTTTGGATGAATTGGTATAGTTTGCCCCCTAATTTTTTACGTGAGGAAAGATACCCAGAAAAATCATCCCACAAGATAGGAATTTTTTCAATGATAGGAAATTCTAGATGGCATTTTGTGCATTCTAAAATTCCTTCTTCAATTTCTTTATTTTGTTTGAATGTGTTTAATTCTAATTTTGAACCACATCTAATACATCTTAAAAATTCAAGACTAGATTCTAACATTGTCGGATAACAAATCAGTTATGGTTGAATTAATAATTTCTTTCATAGATAGAATCAAGGTAATCTTAAATGGAGTATTTTGGAATTTTATTCAAATTGGGAGAATTTCAAGAGTTTGCAGAGGCACTATTTGGGCAGTTATCAGTAGAATTGGATGAAGAAAAAGAGATCATAGAATTAGCAGCAAGAGCTAAAGATGACATTGCAAATAAAGTACAGTTCAAAGAATTAGATGAAATTGCAAATTCAGTATTTCCAGATTTTAAAAATAAAGTTGAAGATTTTCTCGGAGTAAAAGTTCCAGAAAACATTGTTCTGAAATTTCCAGAATTAAGTGAATTAAAGAAAATTAAAGGAAACAAAGTATTTGCAGATAAAGAATCAAAAGATTTTGTTACGGAATTATTCAATGCAGTTGCAAAAGAAGATCTAAAAAAAATTGCAGAACTAATGCAACAAGATACTGCAAAGTATTTAGTATATTCAACATACGCGATTCAATATATTTCTAAAATCACAACGACATATGGAGATTATCTTGATTCAGTGATTTATTTGAATAAATTCATTTTATCAAGGTATCCACAAATAATTTTGCATAAACAAGGAGAACCATATGAGTCAAGATTTGAAAATGTAAATTCAGGGTATATGGGTGCAGTGAAAATGACTGTACTTGAAGAGTTGATTCATTCAACGCAAGAAAATCTTCAACAAGTAAACAAAAATGCTGCAACTGAAGTCAACAAAATAAATGAAGAATTGGCCAAAATTATCCTATCATTAGATACTCAAACAGTTAACAAATTGGCAGAGTATTGTCAATTACAAACAGTTCCAGATGATTTTCCATTTGCAAAAAAGGCCAACTTGTTTTTCTTTTTAAATCCAGATCATTTCTTAATTGAGCAAATTGGACCAGACGTAATGACATTTACACATGTTGAGATAGATCCAAAGATTGGAGAGTCGATTCCAGAACTTTTAGGAATTTACAAGAAATGGCTAGTACCAATACAACAACATCATGCTGCATTTACAGCAATGGAAGGAATGGCAGCTTTTGCAATTGAGAATATCCTAAAAGATGACCAAGATTTTCAAAATTATCTTACAACGTTTATGGGAACTGATTTTTCATCATATCAAGTCAGAAAGAGTATGGGTAAGGACTTTACAAAAATAGTATATGAGAAATTAGGTAAAGACACATTCAAAAAAATGATTGAAATTCCACCAAACACCAGAGAACTCAAAGACCCTCAACTATATCTCAAAAAACTGAGTTTGTAATAATTGGAAGAGAAATTTGATCCATTAGTTGCAGAATGGATTTCATTTGTTAATAATCCAAATTTTAACTTGGTTGAAAAATGTCTAAAATTTGCTCAAATTTTGGAATACCCAGATCTTAATGTGGATGATTATATTGAAAAGATTAACAGGATTGGAAAATCTCTAAAAGAATCAATTAGTGATGTTAAGAATCCAACATATTTGATTTCAATGTTAAATGAACATCTCTTTGAAAATTTGGGTTTTAGTGGAGATGATGATGATTACTATAATCCTAAAAATAATTTTCTAAATGAAGTGATTGATAAAATGACAGGTCTACCCATAACGATTTCAATTCTGTACGTAGAAATTGCAAAGTTCATAGGATTAGATCTAAAGATTGTAGGATTTCCAAGCCACATATTAGTAAAATATAATGAAGAAATGATCTTAGATCCGTTTTATGATGGTCGTTTATTAGATGTGGATGACTTGCAAGATATTCTTGATGCAAATTATGGAGGTCAATTGGAATTTAAACCTGAATTTCTTGATGAAGTGAAACCAGAACAAATTTTGGTCAGATTAACTCGTAACTTGAAGAATTCCTATGTTCAATCATTTGTTTATGAAAAAGCATTAAGATGTGTCAATATGGTTTTATCAATAGAACCCGAATCAGCTGAAGATATCAGAGATAAAGGGATTTTAGAAGATAGATTACAAAATTCTGAAATTGCTTTAAAATATCTGAATAAATATTTAGAAATTAATCCAAACGCAGAAGATGTAGACTTTATTTTAGAATTGATTAGAAGTATAAAGACAAAAAATTAATCAATAATAGAATCTATGTCTTGTCCTTTCTTGATCATTGATATTTCATGACGAGCAATTTTATTTCTTAGTGCACCTTTGAGAATATCAACTTCACTTCGGAGTAATGCAATTTCATCTTCAAGTTTTGCTACTCTTTCATAGATGGTTTCAGCTTCTGAACTCATAATTATCTATCAGGAAAAATTTGTCTTAAAAAGTTATGGGTAGAAATCTTGATGAGCAGGTTAGCTTTTTGAACTATAATTCAAATTCTTGGCGGCATTTTTCACATTTTGCTCTCTCTTCACCAGGTGAGCCAAGAATGAAAATTTTACCAATAGTTTTACAAAGTGGGCACATTCCCGTAGTAGCATTTTTTGGGCCACTGCGAATGATTTTTTGTGTTTTTCTTCGTCCCATGAGAAAACTTCTGAGATCCGTCTATTAAGTTTTAATGGCGCGGGGAGAGGGATTCGAACCCACGAGTTCTTGCGAACATGAAATTAGCAATCTCACGCCCTACCAGGCTAGGCGACCCCCGCATAATATGCCTAGAATTTATCTGTAAATAA
>JACNFR010000048.1 GCA_014384555.1 Candidatus Nitrosopumilus sp.
GTAGTTGCCAGACTCAATTGTTGGCACAGTGTTGGTTTGGTCGGTCTGGTAAGACATACAAAATGAATGGAATTGTTCTAGAGTGCATGTTGCACAATCATTACAAATCATACTAGTAGGTTTGAAACATTCAGAACATTTAGTGTTCTGAGACAATTTCCCACCACAGTTTCGGCATGATTCATCAGGCAATTCTATTCAAAAAGAATTATTGGAAATTGAATATAAGAGACACGAAGAAGTTGTTCATATCAAAGATCAGTAGGACGAAGATTATATTGAAATAAAAAATACTCTAAAACATGGATGGAGTTAGAAAAACTTTTGATGAATGGGCTCAAAATGGAAGAGCAGAATTAATGGAAATAGAACATGGTAGAAATGTTCTAAAATTTTTAAAAACAATACAGTTTGATAAACCATTTACATTTCTAGATGTTGGATGTGGTAATGGATGGGTAGTAAGAAAAATTGTAAAAGAGAAAAATTGTAAAAAAGCAATAGGTATTGATAAAAGTAAAAAAATGATCATTCAATCTAAAAAAAAGATAGACAGTAAAAAAGAAGAATTTTTTCATACAGACATAGAGTCAATGAAATACAAAGGAAAATTTAATTTCATTTTTTCTATGGAGTCGCTATATTATGCAGATTCAATTGAAAAAGCATTAGAAAAAATATACAAATTACTAAAACCAGGTGGAAAATTTTTCTGCGGCACTGACTTTTACACAGATAATAAAGCAACATCCAGATGGGCCGGAATAATGAAAATTCAGATGCATCTTCATTCAAAAAAAGAATGGAAAACACTTTTCCAAAATGCAGGATTTGATGTTAAAACAAAGCATGTGAAAGATTTGAAAAATAAGAAAAAATGGAAACGAGAGTATGGAACTCTATTCATAACAGGCACGAAACCTGAAAGGTAATACTCAAATTCATTAACAGATTACAAAGGTCATGTGAGCTGGAGCACGACACGCTGCTACGGCAGAGGAAACTCCTCCCTCCAAACAGGAAATGTGATCTGGAGATAGATAATCAGAGATGGTTGGCAACGGAGCAGAAAAGAATCCAATATGGCGCACTATGATGGCAAAACCTGAGGTTTCCATAAAAGGAATGAAAAAGACGACCCACATGGAGCAAAGCCAAACAGAACTTAAAGTTCCTGTACTAGGTTCAGGTAGGCTGCAAAGCGAAATATCGTGAAAACAGAAGGAGGGTTACTCCCAGCACACATACTTTTTCTAATAAGAAATAAACCAATACCTAAATAATATTAAAAGTATGAAAATATGAAATGGTGAAAAGAATACAATGTCCACATTGTAAAAAACACCTTGCAGGCAAAGGACACTTAGAAAGACATGTCAGAACAGTCCACAAAGTACAAAGTTAAAGATTTTAAAAATTATTTCAAGCCTTTTTCTAGAATCTCATTAACAATTCTCGAAAAGCTTACAGTTGAAGAGGTCTCTTTAATTTTTTTTGCTTGAATTACCCTAAGTTTTTTTGCAATTTCACTATTCAGCATTATAGTAAGCCTCTCAGACATATCAAAATATTTGAAATGCAGGTATATTATCAAGAACTAATTTTATTTCTTAACAAAAAGATCAAAGAAACCAGAATATTGCCAATTATGGGAATAAGGTTTGAAAAAGACTAACTCATTGAACTAACTTGTTCTTTGCAAATATCAGCACCACATTTGCATGTTCCATCACAAAGGCATGCACCTTGCATTGCACAGTCACATTCAGAACCCATTTCTAAAGAGGCTGCACATCCACATGCTGCTTCATCTTGTGTAGAAGGAGTTGTTTGTGGTGGAGGACTCTGCGATTGTTCTGCTTCGTAAACATTACGTGTTTGCTGATAATCCTGATCATCTTTGAGTTGTGCCTCACCCCTATTGGTTTGATAGCCACCTGAAGAAGCACTAGTTTGATAACCTACCAATCTATTTGGGTCAATTCCTTGCTGACCTTGTTGTTCATTTTTGAGTGATCTGCTACTAACAAAGAAAAATGCAATACCTGCAACAGCTGCTAAACCAGCCATTCCATAAACGATCATTACTGGAAAATCACCAGTAGAAGTAGTCATGAAATCCTCAGGAGGAGTTGGAGTAACACCTGCAATTTCAACTTCATCTAAAACATCTAAAGCACCAAATCCAATTGTGGCCAAGTTACCTTGATCAGATGATTGAACACTTCTAACAATATACAGTTGATCAGCCATTACTTCAGCTTCAAAGACTCTTTCAACTTGTCTTCCTTCTCTAATACTACTTTCACCCATAGTCCATGTAGATACAACAAATCCTGCAATTTCTTCATTAAGACCAAAAGTTCCAGCATCTACATTGATTCCAGTAGGATCAAACAAAAAGTGCCAGTTAGTTAATGGTTGTTCTAAAATAAAATCTGCATTAATGAGATGTTTTCCTAAAACTTCTTCAGCTTCAGTACCGGCAAAGAAAGTATAGGCTTCAGGTTCATGATCTCTTAAAATGTTAATTGGAATATTAATTTCAATACCGTCAATGTTGATTTCTTTATCAGTAGTTAGTCCTCTCCATCCCAAATCTACCAATGTTCTTTGAGAATCTTTTGTAATAACATAATCACTCAAGGTGCCTTGTAAAATAACACGATAGTCAATTGAAGTGTTGATGTTTCTAGCTTTAAGGTGAAAATCATAAGATACATTCAAGTCAGAAATTTGTGCTTGACTCCCATCATTTGCAATTCCACGATTCAATTCCTCCATCAATGCTTTGACACCAGGATTTGATGAATCAGCAGTTCCAGATACAGTCCATTCTTTTCCTTTTAATTCGTCAAAGAGATTTCCGCCATTGGGATATTCAATAAAGACAGTTTTCTGATAATTCATTTTGAATGGAGATGTTTCAGCATTAGGATTAATTCTAGCGTCTAATTGGGCTGCCCAAACAGGAGTACTAGTACCAACAACAATGAGAGTTGCTAGCAAAACAGACATAATTACAGCCCGAGACACGAGTAAAATCCATGAAAAAGCAGTAATAAACTTATCCTAATTATTCAGATCGCGGGTTTTTGAAAAAGTAATATTGAGTGTTATTAGTCAGATATTCAGTTTTAGAGGAATATGATATGATTACAGTCTTAGCAGGTGGAACAGGTTCGGTAAAGCTAGTCCGAGGATTAGTTGCCCAAGAATCCAAAGTCAATGTTATCAGTAATGTAGGAGACAATTATTGGCTATACGGACTTTATGTTTGCCCAGATATTGATACCATCGTATACGGATTAGCAGATTTACTTGATCAAGAAAGAGGATGGGGTATGAAAAAAGACACATTCAACTTTTTGCGTCAAATGGAAGTTTTTGGTGAAGAGACATGGTTCAGAGTAGGAGATAGAGATGCTGCAACTCATTTGATCAGAACTAACATGCTGAAAAATGGAAAGAATCTAAGTGACATTACAAAATGGATGTGTGAGAAATTTGCAGTCAGTGCAAACATTATACCAGTTACAGACAACAGTATCGAGACAAGAATCACCACAGACAAAGGAGAATTACATTTACAAGAATATCACGTCAAACATAGAGGCAAAGACCCAATTGAAGGAATTCAATATATCGGAGCAGATAAAGCTCGTCCAAATCCTGAAGCAGTGAATGCAATCCATGATGCAGACATGGTAATTCTAGCACCAGGAAATCCATTAACATCAATTGGACCAATGCTTCAGATTAAAGGAATTAGAAAAGAATTATCAAAAATAAAGAAAAAAGTAGTTGCAGTAAGTCCCCTGATTGGAGATGATGCAATTAGCGGACCGGCAGCAAAATACATGCAGGCTGCAGGAATTGAATCAAACGCCTATGGATTAGCAAAAATGTATTCAGATGTATGTGCAAATATCATCGTGGATAATAAAGACAAGATGTTAGTAAAGAAAATTCAAAGTCTAGATATGAAAGTGTTTGAAACAAAAATCACCATGAAAAATAAAATAGCAGAAGATGCATTGGCAAATTTCATTTTAAAACAAGTACACGTATAATTTGAAAATAGCAGCAATTATCCCCGTGAAGACTTTCTCTAAAGCGAAAACACGTCTAGATTTATCTCCACAACAAGTCGAAGAATTATGCAAAGTCATGTTAGATGAAATTTTGCACACATTATCAATATCTCCTCAAATTGAAAAAACAATAATGATAACAAAAGAAGAAAAAGCAATCAAAATCGGAGAAAAATATAACACAATTACAATAAAGGATGAAAAAGAAGAGAGCGTCAATAGTGCAGTTGCATTGGCAGACAAGTATCTTTTAGAGAATAACTTTGATGCCTCAATTGTATTTCCTCAAGACATCCCATTTATCAAAACCCAAGACATTGATTTTATGCTAAACTACAAAATGCATCCAAATTTTGCAATCATAGTCCCATCCAGAAGATTTGATGGAACAAACGCATTGGCAAGAATGCCAATAGATTTGATGGAGACACATTATGATGAAGATAGTTATAAAATCCACATGAACACGGCAAAAGAACACACACTCAATGTCGCCATGGTATTTGTGAAAAGAATAATGTGGGATGTCGACAATATGGAAGATGTGAAATTCCTGTTAGAACAAAATGAAAAACCAGAAATTTCAGAAAAAATTAGAAAAATATTAGAATTAAACTAGAAAATCAGGTATCAAAGATCATAATTCTTCAATTTAGGTACGAAATCAGCAACAAACTTATAAGTAATGAATTAGAAATTCTTAAATATTATCATAAAAGGTTTTGAGATAAAAAATGGTTAAAACAAGTAATCCAAAAGACAAGTGTCCCAGATGTGCTAAAGGGTCTCTAGTTACAGACGCCAATACAGGCGAGAATTTTTGTGGAAAATGTGGATTTGTCATTACTGACAAGGTGGAGGAATCAGGTCCAGAATGGAGGTCATTCTCAAATGAAGGGGAAAACAAGAGCAGGGCAGGAGTTCCAACATCACTTGCCATGCACGATATGGGTTTGGCCACTGTAATCAATCCACAAAACAGAGACGCCACAGGTAAGCCGCTAACAGCAGCAATGAAGAGCACTATTGAAAGATTAAGAACTTGGGATAGCAGGAGTCAAGTTCACGAACCAGTGGATAGAAATTTCAGACAAGCATTCAGTGAATTAGACAGATTAAAAGATAAACTCGCAGTAGGAGATTCAGTAATAGAAAAGGCAGCATACATTTACAGAAAAGCATTAGAAAAAGGCCTAGTTAGAGGTCGCTCAATTTCAGCCTTGATTGCATCTGCACTTTATGCAGCATGTAGAGATACAGAAACACCTAGAACTCTAAAAGACATTGGTCAAGCAAGTAACATCAAACGTAAAGATATTGCAAGATGTTATCGTCTATTACTAAGAGAATTAAATTTAAAGATGCCAGTGGTGGATCCTGTAAAATGTATTTCAAGAATAGCAAGTAAAGCAGGACTATCAGAGAAAACAAAAAGAAAAGCAACAAAGATTTTACAAACTGCCGAAGAGCAAAAAATTTCAGCAGGTAAAGACCCCATGGGATTAGCTGCGGCTGCACTTTATGTAGCATGTGTTACAAATGGGGAAAACAAAACTCAGAGAGATGTAGCAGAGGCTGCAGGAGTTACAGAAGTTACAATTAGAAATAGATACAAGGGTTTGAAAGTAGCACTAGACCTCTAAGTCAGATTCTTTTTTAGAATAAAATCGATTTACAACCAGAACACATATTGAAAACGCGCCAGAAATTAAAAGCAATAATTCCAAAGAAGACATCAGTGAATGTGAAAAAGCATCTTCAATGGAAATCATGTTTATCTGAGAAATAAAATTAGCATATGAGAATACAAAGTAATTTGTAGCCCAATGAATCAATAGAGATGCAACAAATCCATACCTGAGATACACCCAGCCAAGGATAATTCCACTGGCAGTAGCTTGTGCAAATTTACCTTCACTCCACGAATCGCCAAAAGCAACATGGGCAAACCCGAAAAGAAGACCTACAAAAATAATCAATAGAATAGCCTTTTTGGAATCAAAAATATGCAAAGAGTTTGGATTCCACAAACATTTGAGGAAATATTTTGCCGAAGATTTATGAGAGTAAAGCGCAAACAAAGGAATTCCAGTCAAAATAAGACGAAATCCAAATTCTTCAATTAAAGGAGCAAGAGTGACATAAAAAAATTGTACAAGATAATTATCATCAAGAGGAGGCACAATTTCAATCCCAAACCCCTCCTGTACAAAATTAATCAAAGCTGAAATTAAAATTAAAATGGAAAACCATTTTGTAACTCCAAACATATAGTTTAGCCGAGTGTCATAGCGTCCAAATGAGATTATTGGAGAAAGAGATTTCATGAAATCATGTTTAGGGCCCAAAATTGCAATTACAAAAAGAACAAGATACAAAGACCATAAAATGACAAATGCATCACCTACACTGATATCAATTGGTGCTTGGTATAATTCAGTTCCAACAAAAATATCCAAATGGGTGAAAGGATATTCATAATTGATATCTCCGCCAATATCACTTTCAAAAACAACGAATATTCCAATAGGAAAAGACACGAAAAGTAAACCAAAAATAACTGAAAGTAATGCAGTGAAAGGAATTCCAATTAACTGGAGGAATCTATTTGAATTTTGCAATTCACTCTAATGCAGTTCTATAGTATCTTCTGCAAATCCCAAATGTATCAAAGTATCTTTGATAGTATCTCGGTGATCACCTTGTAGGAAGATATAGCCTTCTTTTGCAGTTCCCCCACAAGCATATTTGTTTTTGAGTTCTTTTGCAACAGTTTCTAAATTATTTAATTTAGGATCCAACCCCTCAATCATAGTGCCTTTTTTCTTAAAACGTCTAGTTTCTAATCGAATAATTATTTTAGTGCTATCTTTGGCAAGTTCACCACAAGCACACAAATCTTCTGGAAGTCCACAAGTATTACAAATTACTGCCATTCGTTCGAAATAAATTCAATTATTCACACTATTAAGCCTTGTTTGCACATGATTGAAAAATGAAAAACAAACGGATTTTTTAAACAGAAATTTAATGGTACAGTGTGGCAGAAGATCTCACAAAAAAAGCAGCAGAGATGTTATTACAAGGAGCAACGTTACTCAGCGAACCATGTCCATATTGTAAAGGAGTAAGAGTGATGAAACAAGGGCAGGCACTATGCATTAGTTGTGGTCGTCAACCAGAGAAAAAAGAAATTCCAAAACAAGATCCACCAAAAGTCACCACATCATCAATAGAAAAAATATTAGAAAAAAAGATGTATGATCTCACTAAAGAATTAGAACAAGAAAAAGATCATGAAAAACAGCAAAATATTCTCAAAACGATCAATTCCCTGTTAGAAACAATGGAAAAAGCAAAGGGAAAACAATAAAGTTTTTATGTTAAAATCCGTGTTGTCGAATTGTAATGGCAGATAAGAAATCAGCACCACTCCCAGCATCAAGTGGAGGTCTCATGAGATTCTTTGAAGATGAGACAAAGGGATTCAAAATAGATCCAAAAATCGTAGTATCAATTCCAATTAGTTTAATTGCCATTTCATGGATAATTGATTTATTTTTAGCTCCGTGAAGGAACAATGGAAAAAGCTTCAGATGATGTTTCAAATATACACAATAGATTTTCCCTTACTCTAGTTAATCCATCATCACACTATTTCTCACTAGTTGTTTCAATGGTAGTAGCCTCAGTTACAGTTCTTGCAGTATATTTTGGATATTTAAGTGACTTTGGATTTGAAGAGAATTGGTACAGATTGCCAATTGTTTTAGGAGTATTAGCATTAACACAATTATTAGATATAAGATTCTCAAAAAAGAAAGAATATTCAAAATCATTGCATTCCTCCCTTTTCGGAAATATGTTATGGACTGTTACACTTTTGATGGGAATACTTGCAAGTATTGTTTTATCAAAAGACATGCAGTTATTCTTCATAACTTTTGGATTGTTACTTTTTGCAAGTTTCAGAATAGGGATTTACACTACAACACTTGGGGCAAGTCTCAAAAAAGCATGGGCAATTTGTTTTATCCAACCACTAGCAATGTATTTTGTATTAATTCCACAGGAGATGTGGATTTCAATCCTGAGTGAGCCAATTGGGTTAGGATATGGAATTTCATTTATGATAATTGCAAGTGTATGGTCAGTGGCCACAGACAGGGCCGGAAGGCCAGGAATGGAGAGCACACACAAAACAATTCAAGCATACCTTGCATCACAAGGAAATGATTTTCATGATGCCGAAATACTCATGGAGGAGCGCTCAAGTGAAACCAAAATAGAAACATCACAAATAAAATTTTCAACACAGAACGGTCAAAAAGAATTCAGAATAGTATTGCCAGGAATACACCCAGGACCATATCACCCAGTAGGAGGTAGCAACATTCCGTACCTAATTTACAAGAATTTATCATCATCAGCGATGATTATGCACAGTATTTCAGATCATGCATTAAATCTTCCATCAAGGAATGAAGTTGAAAGATTTTTGAAAAATTTAGAAAATAGCAAAGTCAAAGAAGAAGGCATGCAATGTACAGAACCGGTAACAGTTCAGATAAACAAAGCCAGAGTGACAGGATTACTTTTTGGAAATAATCCATTATTGTTTTTATCATTGTCACCACATGGTATGGAGGATCTTCCAAGCTACATGAAATCAGAAATTATCCAGTATGCAAATAACAGAAATTATGCAAGAACATTGATTGTAGATACCCATAATGCAATGGGTAAGGAAATTTCAAAAGAAGATGGGGAAGACATGTTAAAGGCTGCCAAATCATGTTTGGATACTCTAATTACAAAAAATAATTTCCCAATAGAATTCGGCTATGCCAATACGGATGAAATGGATGTATGGACAGAAGACTTGGGAATGGGAGGATTAGGAATAATGTGTCTTAAAATAAATGAGAAAAAATATTTCCTCGGATGGGCAGATTCCAACAATATGGAAAATGGGGTCAGGGAGAAAATTATAGATATTTTTGCAAAGCGAGATTATCAATTACTTGAAATTTGTACATCAGATACACACTATGCACCAGTCAAAGCTAGAAACAGAAATGGATACTATCAATTAGGACTAATTACAAGTGCAGACAAATTAGCAAAATGGTTTTTTGAAATTGCAAAAAGTGCAGAAAACAACATAGCATCAGCGAAATTTGAAATTTTAGAAAATGAGGCAAATGTAAAAGTAATGGGGCAGGGAATATACGAAGATTATTCCAAGGCGCTAGATAACTCTCTAAAAATAACCAAAGGGTTCGTGATTGGAGGAGTAATATTGTTTGTAACTAGTCTGTTCCTATAGTCTTCATTTGATCAACATTTCCGTAAAATTCATCAATAAATGATGCAAATTGAAAAATAGGAACTATAGGCACATTTTCAATAAAATCAATCTTATCTTGATATAATGTAACAATTACAGGCACAGCAATAGACCCAGGAGTTTTTGCAACATATTGCTTCGTTCTTTCAATTTGTTTTTTGACGGCAGTAGATAATGCAGATGTGCTGTAACGCCTCCAGTGTTTACAATCAATTAGGATTGCAATACCAAGTCTAATTCCCACAACATCTATTTCCATTCGAGGTTTTGTGAGCATAAAATTTTTTAAAACTGCAAAGTTTTTTTCAGACAATATTTCAGCAGTCAATCCTTCAAAGTCTCTCCAATCCAATTCAATTGAAATTTCATCTATTGGAGAACCATTTTCAAGTAGAGCAACGGCAATTTTTAATTTATCACCATCTTCAAAATAATAGAAATTATCTTGTTTTGTACCAATGTCATGTTTAATGAATTCATCTAAAACTGTTTTAGATTCAATAGAATTCATTTTAGTAACAGCAGCAAAGTCCTCAACAGATATGCCACCAGGAATAATTGCTCGTAATCCAATTATCATTTTAGGGTTAATTTTCAATTGTAATTTTTGATTCATATTAGAAATAAAGGTTTTAGGAGCTAATAATATCAGGGTATTATGACATATGTTTTATTATGTCGTTTGAAAAGTAAAGATATGAAAATGATGCTAGTTACCATACTAGCAATCTCAGTATCTCTAATTACGTATGAAGAATCTTTTTCAGAAAAAAGCACGTATTTTGATTCAATAAAATTTATTCAATATTTAGATGAAAACACAGCACTAGAAGAAGTACGGAATGGAAATCTTGATGTATATTATTATACGATTTCCCCAGACAGATTAGAAACTAATCAAGCAAGAGAAGGATTGCAAGTTTTTGATTCCACAGGCGGATCATATAGCATCATTGTCAATCCTGCAGAATCTGAAGAATTTAATCCATTTTCAAGTCAAGAAATTAGATTTGCATTAAATTATTTGGTAGATAGAAAATTAATTGTAAATGAATTGATGGGAGGGTATGGAGCACCAATTATTTCATACTATACGCCTTCAGAGCCAGAGTATCTTACAATAATCGAACAATTAGAGTCATTTAATTTCAAATATAATCCAAATCTAGCAAATGAAATTATTACAAAAGTACTAGAAGAAAAAGGAGCAAAAAAAGATAATGGTAAATGGCAAATAAATGAAAAACCAATTACAATTACAATATTTATCAGAAGTGACGATCCTGTCAGAAAATCAATTGGAGAGATCTTAGCAGTGGAATTAGAGAAAGTAGGATTCACAGTAAAAAAAGACTTTGGAGATCTGAACAAAGCATATGTTGTTGTTTATGGTTCAAATCCATCTGATTTGAAATGGAGTTTATACACTGAAGGGTGGGGACGTTCAGTATTTGTAAAATACGACTCTATAGGATTAGGGCAAATGTATTCACCTTGGTTTTCAAACATGCCAGGATTCAACGATCCCACATATTGGAATTACAAAAATGACAAACTAGATGAATTGACTCAGAAAATATACACTGGGGATTTTGAATCATCGGAGAAAAGATCAGAGTTGATTCAAGAAGCAGTGGTGGAGGGAGTCAACGAGTCAGTTAGAATTTTTTTGGCAAGTAAAATTGATCAATATGTTGTAAATGAAAAGGTAAGTGGGATAGTTAATGACTTTGGTGCAGGAGTTCCAAGTAGATTCACACCAATTAATGCAAAAAGTGAAAATAACGAATTTGTAATAGGTGTAAAACAAATCTACCAAGCAGCATGGAATCCAGTCATGGGCTTTTCTGATAGTTATAGTAGGCACATTTGGGGAATTATATCAGATCCTGCAACGTTTAAGCACCCATTTACTGGCGAAACATTTCCAATCAGGGCAGAGTGGCAAGTAGAAACTGCAGGGCCAAATGGAAAACTCAATGTGCCACTAGATGCAAAAATTTGGAATCCAACATTACAAAAATGGAGCAATGTGTCTCCAAACACATTAGCAACAAGCAAAGTTGTGTTTGATTTTAAATTTAGTAATTGGCACAATGGAGAAAAAATGGATATGAAAGACATTTTGCATTCATTGTACTTTACGACAGAGTGGGGAACACAGACAGATGAAAACGATAAAACATTTGATACCGAATTCACACCAAGAGCAGCACAAAGTATTGAGACAATAATAGGAGTAAATCAAATTGATGAAGATACACTTGAGGTGTATGTAGACTATTGGCACTTTGATGAAGGTGAAATTGCAGATTGGGCCATATTATGGAATTCAATGCCTTGGGAGATTTCAGTTGCAATGGAAAAAGCAGTAATGGATGGTAAAGTTTCATTTTCCAGATCAGGGGCAACAAGCAAAAATGTTAACTGGTTATCATTAATCATTCCAAATGATGCAAATATCATCAAAGGATATTTGCAAGAATTCAAAGACAGCAATTACATACCCGAAGCATTAAATGAAGATAATCAAAATTTAAAATATTATCAAAGTAGATATGATTCCTCAATACAGTGGATTGAAGAAAATAAGCATGCAGTAATTAGTAATGGACCATTTTATCTCAAATCATATTCACCAGAATCTAGAACTATTACAGTGAATGCCTTTGAAGATAATTCATACCCATTTAAAATAGGAGAATGGGCGAAATTTGAAAGCACAGAATTTCCAATAATTAAAAAAATAGACTTGGAGAAGGCAGTTCAAAAAGGAAATGATTTCAAAATAAGCATAGAAACAAAGAATACAGATAGGATTTTGTACTTTATAACAAATAGTGAAGGAGAAGAAATATCATCAGAGACAATAAAAATTGAAAATGACAATACAGTCATAAATTTGTCTTTAGAAAAAACACAGAATTTTGGAATTGGTGCAAACAATATCAAAATTTTTGCAGTTTCAGATTTAGTTCTAAAACCTGATTTTTATGAATCAAGTTTTATGGTGACTGAAGAAAAAATAGAACTGCCAACAAGTTTAATGGAAAATATAGAATTTTCAGAAAACAAATCAGACTATTCCATATTCATCATTCCAATAATAGCAATCATCGGAATTGTGATTTATCTAAAAAAGAGACAATCATAACAAACCATAATCTTTTAGAATTGGTTCTATTTGTTCTTCATTTTCAAGTTTTGAATATTCATCTAAAAGATTTTGATTAAGTTCATAGAAGGTATGTCCCCATTTGAATTTGTTAAGCAGTTCCAAAGATTGCTCTTTAGAACCTAAAATAAACAAAGATGCAGACAATGCCTCAACAGTAGTTAGTCTATTTAATTTTGAATAATTCACAGGATTGCCAGCAAGTAATGGAGGCAGTTTTCTTTTGATGCCTGCAAACGTTTTAGAGAATGCCTGATCTGCAAGATTCCATGAGCAATCAATTCCAATAATAGAATGAATCTTTGATTTGTCTTTAGGGAGTAGTGTTTTTTCAGAAAAAGGATCCAAGACCAGCCCCTTAGAGCCAATTTTTTTAATATTTTGTGCAAGACCAAATTTCACCATTTTAGCAGCTGTGCATTTTTTTGGATCATCCTGATAAAACATTAAAACTTGTAATTTCATATCAATAAAGAATAAAATTCAGAGTATTTTGAATTTACTCTAAAGTTTTGTATGTCACTTTATAATAAAATCTAGAAACTTGTTCCTCCTTGATTACATCAACATTCCAATTTGTATCAGGTAAGAATTCAACAGAAGCAGGCAAAATACTGAATTTTTCTAGACGTACATCAGGACCACTATACCTTACATTAAGACTGATTCCATCGACGTCTACAACATCATAAATTTGACCTTGTTTTCTAGTAGATTCTTTTACTAGACAATTAGCATCAGGCCCAATTATACAAACACCTGATGGAGTAGAGACTTTGAGGTTCACATTAGATTCATCTCCTCTTGAAGGAGTAATCAAAGAACCAGAAATCACCCTAGGGGCAATGGTTACATCATCAGTAATTTTTTCCTCAGTTGCAATTGAAATTATCTTTGCAGAAATTCTATTTTCTTTCTCAATTACAGTATCAGATTTTATAGTAAGAGGTTTTTCAATTACCTCAAATTGGATAGACTTTGTCTCAAAATCGGCATCAACTGTGACTTCGTATATCCCAATAGAGGATGAATCATCAGGAATAGCAAATTGATGTGTGAATGAACCAGAAGGGCTTGGAAGAATAGAAGTTGTAGGTCCAGTATTTGTTCCACAAATAAATGAGCCACAGGTAATCTCAGTTTCAGATTTTTGGATAACACTTACCTCAAAGGCTTCAAGATAGATTAGTTTGTTAGGTTTCCCGCTAATTACCACCACATCACCAGGATAGTATTCTTGTTTGTCAATGTCTACTAAAAGTGATAAATCATCATCTATACCAAACACAAAATCATTTGCAACACTAAATTGGGCATTATCAGAAATACCAGAATATGATGCTTTTACAGTGTAGAGACCTTCACCAAAGATTGTTGCAGGTAATTCAAAGAGACTTGAAAAAGTACCACCTTGAGTTGGGTAAACAGAAGATTCATGAATTTGTTTGAATGGGAAAGTTCCGTCAAGTACTTGGATTGTAACCCTTTCAGGAACTACAAGACCTTCATCGCCTTGTTGTCTGGAAATAACATTTCCAATGACTTTTAATTTTTCACCAGCTTTGTATAGGGATTTTTCTGTAGATACAAAGAGAGGAGTTGTAGACAAGGAATCATTTTCAGGATCTGCAGAAACTTTGAAGAAAAGTTCTACACTCTCAGAGGCAATAGAGGCCTTAATTTTGTATACTCCAAAATTAGATTTTATTACATCCCTACCTTCATCAATTTTGAGATTTTGGTATCTTTCAGAGATTGGAGTTATCCAGGACCATGAAAAACGTTGATTGTCAATAGTTGCTCCAGAATTACGTACACTTCCATCAGGTTTTGTGATTGAAATATCAATTGAATTATCACCAGTAGGCGGAATGGCACCATTCAGATAAACAGTCTCGCCCAAACCATATACTTCCTTATCAAGGGTAATTATAGGACCACCTTTCAAATCTAGAGAATCAGCAATAGAAAATATGTTGGTTGCAGTGAATGACTGGTACTCAGATTCTACCACATAGTTTCCAGTAGTAAAAATATTTTTAGTTACATCAACTTGAACTGAATAACGTCCAGAAGTTTCAGGGATTGCGGAAAAATCATAACCTACAACCACATTATTATTTTTTGACAAAGATTGGATTTCCAATGGAGAGCCATCCTCATGTGAAATGGTGATTTTAACTCCGGCACCCGTACTGTAACTAGAATTACTATAAGGATCCTTTACAAAACCACTAATCGTCATAGTATCTCCAAACTCATAGGAAGCCATATCCATCTGGACTGTAAGTGGCTCATCAGATGCAACAAAGTTTTCAGGATCATCCACTACAGGAA
Source organism: Candidatus Nitrosopumilus sp. (assembly GCA_014384555.1). Classification (GTDB taxonomy): domain Archaea; phylum Thermoproteota; class Nitrososphaeria; order Nitrososphaerales; family Nitrosopumilaceae; genus Nitrosopumilus. The sequence continues at coordinate 14,957 of JACNFR010000048.1, forward strand.
TGATAATTTTAGCAGTTCCAACATCTTGAGATACAGAAATTCTGTAATCACCCAATCTAAGAGAATCATTAGGAATTTTAAATGAATATGTAAAAGAGCCGTCACCTTGAACAATTACTCCATCTAGAATTTTAAATCCAGAATCACTACCAGAAGAGGTACTTTTAAGGGCAATTTGTTTTGTTTGAACAACTTCCAAATTCATAGTACCGACAAAAACATCATTCAGTCTGCCAGAAATATTTACAACATCCCCAAGACCATATGCTTTTTTATCAGTCCATAGAGATATTGGTACATCTTCTTTGAAATCCTCTACAACTTCAAATGAAGTAGTAGCAGACCTATCAAAATATTCAGCATGTATGTTATAAGTTCCATATCTAGGATTAACAGTAGTTATGTAAATCTTAGTTTCAAATGTATCACTAGAATTGGGGAAAATATGTCCTTCATCTATTACATTATCACCATTATCAGTTACGATAAATTTCATTCCCTGAAATGGAATGATCTCATCATTAGATGCAATAATAGTCACCCATTGACCTGGAAGATATTGGGATTTGTCAGTAATTATTCCAAGTGTCCCTTCTTCTTTAATTTCTTTTTCAATTATTTCATATCCTACTGAAAAACTAGTTATGTCAGTTGCACCAGCATAACTTACAGATACATCATAGTTTCCTGCATTAATCCCCAAGACCTGATGTAAACTAAGCGTAGTTTCATAATTCAGATTAAGATCAGGATACATTGTTATAATTTTATTAAAATTTGTACCAGTGATTGTAATTACAATTTGTTCAGGTTGGAAAAATGGTTTCACAACATAAACTTCTTCAGAAACAGTTCCAGAAATAACAGCAACATCACCAAACAGGTAAGAAGGTTTGTCTGATGAAACAGTTACACTAACATCGTCAGATTCTTGTGTTACAATTAATTTACCATTTGATTTTCCTATAGTTGCAGTTGCAAATTTCCAATCATTAGAACTGCCAGAATCAAATCCATCATAGATTCTCTGCCAAGAAGTAAAATCATTTTTTAAATCTGAAATGACAGGAGTCTTGTCAATTACAACTCCATTTTCATTTCGAAGTTCAACTGACTCGTTTAGATCAGTAAACCAGAGTTTTTGATAAGAATAGGTTAGAAATTGTCCAGGTTTAATCACAGTACCAGGTGGAACAATCATTGTTTTTTCAAGGATTGTTGTAGATGCAACACTCCATCCACTCAAATTAATTTCAGAATCAGTAGGATTGTACAATTCAACCCATTCAGAAATAGATGCAGAATCATCACCTAAAGGATTAATGTCAACTTCGTTAATTACAATATGATCAGTGATTTGAGCATATGCAGGTACTATAATTCCCGCAAAAAAGAGCACAGATAATGCTAAGAGTACATTACGATTCATCTTTGATTCCTGATTTGATTGCCTAATAGACTCATTTTAGAATGGAATTGAGGAAAAGTTGAGCTTGTTGTTAAAGTCAGATATCTTAAAACCATCAAAATTTAAACCCATTTTTTAGTATTAAGGCATACGTAGGAATTATCCTTGAGAATAGTCACATTTTGGGCATTTTTTACCGATAATCCTAGAACCGCATTCCATGCATATTCCATCACCCACAGCATTTGTAATGGATTGCCGTCTCTTTTGGACATATATTTTGATTAGGACATAGAACAGTATTCCAATTAAAGCAGAATAATGAAAGGGAACGTATTGTGTAATTCCAAGAACTATAAGAAAAATACCTGCAATCAAGATTATATCTCGTCTTTCAAATTTCAATAAACCCAAGAAACGGCATAATTCATAAAAACATGCCGGAGCTCAGACTAAATTAGTTCATTTCATTTCAAAGTCATTTCTCTAACTCTTCCTCATTGCTCGGCAGTTAGAGTAGGAGTAATTTGATAATAAGAAGATGGTGGGATCGGCGAAATTTGAATTCGCGACCTCTGCGTCCCAAACGCAGAATCATACCAAGCTAGACCACGATCCCAGTAAAACCAGAAAATCGCCCAATTTAAGCTTCACAGATAATCATTTTAAAGGTAAAATCAGGATCGAAATCGTGCAAGCAGAGCAATACGTCAAAGCAGGAAAAATTGCTGCAGAAGTAAGAGAAATGGTTAGAGTGAAAGACTGGATAGGCAAATCAGTTTTTGAAATTTGTGAAGAAGTGGAAGGAGAGATTAAAAAAAGAGGTGCAAAATGCGCATTTCCAGTAAATGCAAGTATTAATGAAATTGCAGCACATTACACTGCAGAACCAAATGATCCCATCATAATCAAAGATACAGATTTAGTAAAAATTGATCTTGGTGCACAGATTGACGGATACATTGCAGATACTGCAGTAACTGTTTGTTATGATGCACAATTCGACGGACTAGTTCAAGCTGCAGAAGAAGCATTAGCAAATGCAATGTCAATGATAAAAACAGGTGTCAAAGCCAGTGACATTGGACGGACTATTGAAACTACAATTAAAAAAATGGGATTCAAACCAATTGCAAATCTTAGCGGCCATTCATTGGATCAATATACAATACATGCAGGAAAATCAATTCCAAATATTTGGTCAATTGGAGGATTTTCACTTTCAGAAAATTCTGCATATGCATGTGAACCATTTGTAACAACTGAACAAGGAGGAGGGTTTGTCAGAAATGGACAGATAAAAAATATTTTTGCATTAAATTCACGAAAGAAAACAAAAAATGAAGAAGCAGACAGATTACTTGATTTTATTTGGGAAAACTGTAACATGTTGCCATTTGCATTAAGATGGCTAACAAAAGAATGGGAAGAAAAACAAGCGCGAGAATTACTAGATTTCCTGGTAAAGAAAAAAGCAGTGCAAGCATATCCCGTTCTAATTGAAGTAAACGAGCAAAGAGTTGCACAAGCAGAGCACACATTCATTCCAAATGAAACAGGAGTGACAGTGACAACTCGTGCTCAGTGAGCATAATAGAGGTTAGATAAACTTGAGTGAAGAAGTCAGCCCATGTCCAAAATGCGGAGGATTGATGTTCAAAGAGCAGGGAGAAGGAGAAACATGGTTTTGTCCTTCCTGTAATGTCAAATACAAAACAGAATAGTCTGTAATTATTGCTCTATAGTTTCGCCAAAGATTTTTTCAATTCGTGTCAACCCATCACATGAATTACACTTTGATAATTCTGTAAACAGTACATCACCGTCATGGAATTTTCTTTTAGTTAAGGTGTTGCATTTTAGACATTGCTCCACAGTGTATGCAGTAGTAATTTTTTTCTTTGAGAATATCATTGTGGAACTCCCGAAGTATTGCCAACACCAATAATTGCTACAGATTGCCCAGGACTAGTGTTTTCACGAATCATATCAAAGACTTGTGTGTGTACATCCTCGGCAGTATCAGCAATTTCTTTAGTCATCAAAGTAATTGCTTCCTTAACTGATTGTTTAATCACAACGGAGAATATTGGGATGTTTTTACTTGTGGCAATTGCCTCAATTTGAAATCTTTCAGTTCCAATACCTCCAATGGCAGCTCCAAATCCTTGGGCAGTTGTTGCCGAATCCTCACCCTCCATTTTTAGTGCAGCGTCAATCATAATTATTGCATCAAGTTTATTCTCCAAAGTAATTGTTTGTAGAGCATCTGCAGGTCTACCAACAGTAGATGCAGGGCCTTCAGCTTTTAAAAGAAATAACTTTCTATCTTCAAAGTCAATTTTTGAAAGAGATGTTTGGAATGCAACAGTTTCTTTTTCATGTTCTAACATCATTTTTCCAACAACCATTGGACCAATTCCATCACCAACAGGCTGGCCAGATATGAATGCAGGAACTGCTTCTCTCATAGCCTCTGCTTGCTCCATGATAAAGGGCAGAATCATTTGTAGAGGCAAGATTAGAGGATAGTTATTTTGTTTTTTTGCAGTTAAGAACATGTGATTCATGATTTTGTAAATCATTTGCAGCGATGATGCAATCTCAAGCAAAGTTTGGATTTTACTTAATTCAACATCATTCATTTCTGGAGATAATGATTTTACATGTGCTCTAGTGTAATCTTCCCTAGACCTAACGGTATGATGGACTTTGTCAACAATCCCATTAGGATCCATATCAACTGGCATGATTGTAAAATAATCTAAAAATTTATCAATTTTCTTCAAAGGATCATCTTTGACTTTGAGATTATTTTTAAGATAACCAATCAACTCAGTTTTAGATTCCCCTCTAAAACTGTCTAATTTTTTAAGTCCTTTTTTAATTTCTCGAGATGTAACAAAAAGCTGTATTTGTTGTCCATAAAATACAAAAAGAATTATCGGAAGAATCCAAACGATCATCATCAAAGGATTTGAATCATCACCCATCGAAAACAATTGATCTAAATCAAAATTTGTAAAATTCACTAGAATCAATACTTCTCAGAACCAAATTAAAGCATTCGTCCCAATTTCAAATGATACAACACGCATGAAAATGAAAAACAGGTTTTTTTAGACCAAATTACTGCGAGTGCTTTTATTATAGTTCAAATACAAAATAGCCGAATATGCCACAAACAAGGCCCATTGTAAGTGTAGAAAATGTCGTAGCTTCAGCAGATGTGATGCAAAAGATGGATTTGAATGAAATTACGAAAACATTTCCAGATGTAGAATATCATCCGGATCAATTTCCAGGACTTGTTTTTAGATTAAAAACTCCAAAAACCGCAACATTGATTTTCACTTCGGGTAAAATGGTATGTACGGGTTCAAAATCCGAAGAAATGGCCAAAAAGGCAGTAAAAACAGTAGTACAAAACCTTCGAAAAGGAGGAATTAAAATCAAAAAAGATGCAGTGGTGACAATTCAAAATATTGTCGCATCCATCAACTTAGGTGGAAAAATCCATTTGGAGCAAGCTGCAAGAACATTGCCACGAAGCATGTATGAACCAGAACAATTTCCAGGATTAATTCATAGAATGGTAGATCCAAAGACAGTGATTTTGTTATTCTCATCAGGAAAACTTGTCTGTACAGGAGCCAAACATGAACCAGACGTGTATCGTTCTGTAAATAACTTGCATGCACTACTAGAAGAGAAAGATTTAATGATTTATGATTGACACTAGTCAAAATATTTTTTAATAATTTTTAATTTTGCACAATTATTTAATTGGGCTACCCAAGGGAACATCTTCAGTGACAGTCAACCAAAATGGTTTGTCATCAACATCAGCTGCCAACAACATCGCATTTGATTCTACACCTGCCATTTTTTTAGGTTCAAGATTTGCAAGGACAATCACAGTTTTTCCTACAATTTCTTCAGGTTGGAAATATTGTGCACCACCAATTATTACATCACGTTGATCATCATTACCCAAATCAATTGTACCTTTGATGATTCTTGATTTTCCTTCAATAGGTTCAGTTGCAATAATTTTTGCAACTCTAATATCCAACTTTGCAAAGTCATCATAAGATACGGTAGACATGATGAATCTTATTTTCTCCCGTTAAAATGAATTTCGAATGTCATTGTAAATCTTTTTTGTTAATTCCACTAGTTTCAATTTCATATCTTAAGGCAGCTGGAATTTCCATATACTTTTTGTTAACTAGTTCAACAATCTGATCTTCAGGAACATCAACTTTTTTCAATAGTTTGCCACGTTGATGTGCATATGCATTTTTCCAAAAGCCTGCACCGTCCAAGGTTTCAATTTTTGGCATGTATTTTGTTGGTTTCATTTTATTTCAAAGTTTAATGGACTGTGACCGAAGAATGGCAAACGCCATTGGAACTGGAGTTAATGTTCCGGATTTTAGGCATGTTACCGATCACAGTCTACTTCAAACGCCGTAGGAATCTAATATATTTAATGCGGCACAAATGCTTGCAGGTTATGGCTACAATACAGGTAGAGATAGAAATCAATGCAAGCATAGACAAAGTATGGGATATTGTCTCAGACATTGATAATGAGCCAAAGTTTTGGAAGGGAACAAAAGAAGTCAGAAACATCTCCAAAGAAGAAAACATCATCAAAAGAGAAGTCACAATAGCATTTAGAGATCAAAAATGCTTGCAAGAAGTCAAAATTTATCCCAAAGAAAAGATAGAGTCAAAATTTACCAAAGGAATCATTGACGGTGAAAAAATAGTTTCACTAGTCTCAAAAGATGAAAAAACCATACTTTCAACATATTGGGATATCAGATTAACTGGAATGATGGGTATGTTTACAGGCATGATCAAAAAACACATCAAAAGTGGAACAGAGCAGGCCATGCAAAGCATCAAAGAAGAAATTGAGAGATAGATTTCATGGATTTAATCACAGACGTTTTTAATTATACTCTAGTTGCAATTTTAATTGGAATTTGCGGAGCATGGATATTTCTCATCAAATCAATGATTGACTCTTTTAGATTAACACCATACTTGGATAAATTTGAAAATACATCAAAAACAAATCCCAAGGTTTCAATAATATTACCAGCAAGAAACGAAGAAGAATATATTGAAAAATGTTTAGATTCTCTAATTAACCAAGATTATGAAAATTATGAAATCATTGTAATTGATGATTCATCAGAGGACTCAACTGGAAAAATAATTTCAGAATATGCAAAAAAACATCCCAAAGTAATTCCAGTTTCAGCAAGACCAAAACCAGAAGGATGGATGGGAAAGAATTGGGCATGTATGGAAGGTTACAAAAAAGCAACAGGTGAATTGTTGTTATTTACAGATGCAGATACAAAACATGCTAAAAATGTCATTACCCTAGCAGTGACCCATTTGAACTCGTTTAATCTAGATGCATTATCTGCAATTCCAAAAATGCTAACATTTGATTTTTGGACAAACATTACACTACCAATGATTTCAACATTTTTACACACAAGATTTTCTGCACTAAATGTTAACAACCCAAAAAAGAAAACAGGTTATTTTTTTGGGAGTTTCTTCATTTTGAAAAAAAAGACATATCAAGAAATTGGCATGCATGAAGGAGTAAAACACGAAATCATTGAAGATGGAGCACTAGGAAAAAAAGTAAAAGAATTAGGGTACAAAATGAAAATGGTACGAGGAGAGCATCTGATTGAGGCTGTTTGGGCACGAGATAAGAGCACTTTATGGAATGCCCTAAAGCGACTAATGGTACCACTGTATCTTCAAAGTGGAAAAATTGCAATCGGAATATTTTTTGCAATTGTATTTTTGTTATTTGTACCATTTCCAATATTTGCAATATCAGCATCACTACCTGTTGAAACATTATCTACGAAACTACTTTGTGCAACATCAGCAATTGCTTCAATTCTAATTTACATAGGTGCAGTAATTGAAGTGAAAATTGGATTAAAGTTGAAATTAAGATATGCTTTATTTGCACCCTTGGGAAGTCTCGTAGTTGTTTTAGGATTTTTGAGCGGACTATTACAGGCTAAAAGAACATCATCTGTAACATGGCGAGGAAGAAGTTATTCGATGAAAGATCATTCTCAAAGTTCAATTAGTGTATAGCAAGCCTTTTAGATAGAAAATTAGGAATAAGAAATCTCATGGACAAATCTGGAATGTTTGTAGGTGGGGCCATTGGAGCCGCAATGGTAATTATCATTGTTGCAGTATTGTTTGTCTATCCACCAGAATCATTAAAGCCAGAAATCAGTCCAACTAATAAACAACCAACAATTGTAGAAGCAACTCCATTATTTTCACATAGTTTGTCATTAATTGAAATTTTTGAAAAATCAGAACCAGGTGTTGTTAGAGTAAATGTTCAAAGAGGCGAATCAGAAGATGTCATAGGCGGAGTAGGATCTGGTTTTGTCTTTGACAAAAAAGGACACATCATAACAAATGCCCATGTAGTAAAAGACGCAAACAAAGTAGTGGTTACATTTCTTGACGGTAGATCATATAATGCTGAAATTATTGGAGTGGATGAATACACAGATCTTGCAGTGATCAAAGTTAATGCAGATTTGATTTTATTGCATCCATTATTTATCGGAGATTCTTCAAATCTCAAAGTCGGCGAAGATATTGCTGCAATTGGGAATCCATTTGGGTTGTCAGGTTCAATGACTTCAGGAATTGTCAGTCAATTAGGCAGACTGTTACCATCAGGTTCAGGCTATTCTATTCCAGATGTAATTCAAACAGATGCTGCAATAAATCCAGGAAATTCTGGCGGACCATTACTTAACATGCGTGGAGAGATTGTCGGCATTAACACAGCAATACAATCAGCTACAGGAGAATTCACAGGAGTAGGATTTGCCATACCATCACAAACAGTAGCTAAAATCATTCCAACACTAGTAGAGGAAGGAGAATACAAGCACCCATGGATTGGAATTTCAGGTAGAGATATTGATCCAGACATGGCAAATGTTCTGAATCTAAAAGACGCAATAGGATTTCTCGTAATTACAGTAGTTGAAGGTAGCCCAGCATTTGATGCAGGATTGATTGGTTCAGATAAAACCATCGAAGTTGATGGAGTGAATTATCCAATGGGCGGAGACATCATTTTGGCAGTGGATGGGATTGAAGTTAGAAAGATTGATGATATTTTGGTTCATCTCCAGAGAGCAAAATCAGTAGGAGATGAAATGATTCTAGAAGTGTTAAGAGATGGAAGGACGACAAACCTCACGATCATACTTCAAGAAAGACCAAACGGAAATTAATTCAATACAAGCATAAATACTTCCTAACAAGAAATTCTTCTGTTGAACAATCTTGTCTTTGATTCTGAGAGTTTAAACAGTATTTTAGAGAACAAGCCCGTATCTCGCCAAGATGTAATTGAGATTTATCAAAAAGCAATAGTGAATCCAAATGATTTATTTTCAGTTGCTCAAAATTTAAGAAAAAAATTTAAAAAAGATTCTGTAACGTTTTCCAAAAAAGCATTTTTCAATATTGTTAATCTTTGCAAAGATACATGCTCTTACTGTACTTACAAATCAGAACCAGGAGAAGCAAAACTCTCCTTAATGTCAAAACAGCAAATTTCAGAATTACTAGTACTTGCAAAAAAATACAAATGTGTTGAGGCGTTATTTGTAACAGGTGAACAACCTGAACAAAGATATCCTGAAGCACGAGAATGGCTAAAACAAAATGGATTCAAAACAACTGTAGAATATCTAATTCATTCCTCAGAACTTGCATTAGAAACAGGATTATTCCCACACACAAATGCTGGAAATCTAAACTATGAAGAGATGAAAGAGTTGAAGAAAACCAATGTCTCGATGGGGGTAATGCTCGAGAATGTAAGTGAACGATTAACAGAGAAAGGAATGCCTCATCATTTGGCAGCAAGCAAGAGACCAAAAGCAAGATTGGAAATTTTAGAAAATTCTGGAAAACTAGGCATTCCAATGACTACAGGAATTCTAGTAGGAATTGGAGAAACAATGGATGAGATAATTGATTCATTATTTGCGATAAAACAACTCAATGACAAACATGGAAATATTCAAGAAGTGATTTTACAAAATTTTCAACCAAAACAAGACACCAAAATGAAAGATAAACCATCAGCTGATGAAAAATATTTCAAACTAGTTGTTGCATTGTCTAGAATTATCATGCCACAGATGAACATACAGATTCCCCCAAATTTATCCCCAAAATCATATCAAAGTTTCTTGTCAGTCGGAATAAACGATTGGGGAGGAATATCACCACTTACACCCGATTTTGTAAATCCTGAATTCTCATGGCCTGAAATTGACAAAGTGGATGAGAACACGAAAAAAGCTGGCTATGATTTAAAATGCAGATTCCCAATATACCCAGAATATTTTTCTTTTATTAGCAAAGAGTTAAGAGATAAGATATCAGTCATTGAAGATGAGGAAGGATTCGTAAAAGAGGAATATTGGAGATGACAATCAATTTAGATTCACTTTTCAGAAATGCCGATCCTGTGATTGCCGGAATTCTAAACAATGCACTATCTGAAAAAGAAATTTCCGCAGACGACGGATTGTCATTGTTTAATGCTCAAGGAATTGACTTTCATTTAGTAGGTCTAGTTGCAGATGAATTAAGAAAAAGAAGAGTAGGTGATGTTGTATCATATGTAGTAAATAGAAATATCAATTTTACAAATGTCTGCATTAAACAATGCGGTTTTTGTGCATTTAGTAGAGATTTCAGAGAGGAAGAAGGATACTTCCTGCCAAACGAGGAGATAGTACGTAGAGCAAAAGAAGCATATCAATTAGGAGCAACAGAAGTGTGCATTCAAGCAGGACTTCCACCAGACATGGAAGGAGATGTGTACGAGAAGATTTGCAGGGACATCAAAAAAGAAATTCCAGATATTCACATTCACGGATTCTCCCCTGAAGAAATTCTATACGGAGCAACTCGCTCAAATGTATCCATTGAAGAATTTTTAAAAAGAATGAAAGAAGCAGGAGTAAATACACTCCCAGGAACTTCGGCTGAAATTCTAGATCAAAAACTAAGAGACAAAATATCCCCTGGAAGAATAAGCGTAAAGGACTGGGAGACAGTCATCAAAACGGCTCACAAGATGGGAATCAATACGACATCAACTATGATGTTCGGTCATTTAGAAACACTTGAAGATAGAGTAAAACATATTGTAAAATTAAGAGACATTCAAAAAGAGACAGGAGGATTTACAGAATTTGTCCCTCTAAATTTCATTCATACTGAAGCACCAATGTACATCCATGAATTACATGAAGGAATCAGACAAGGCGGCAGTGGAAATGATGTTTTACTAACTCATGCTGTTTCAAGAATAATGTTGAACAATTCTATTGATAATTTGCAAATGTCATGGGTCAAAGAAGGGCAAAAAATGTCACAGTTATTGCTAATGTGGGGGGCAAATGATTTCGGCGGAACTCTAATCAACGAAAGCATCTCAACATCTGCAGGTTCAGAATATGGCCAATTGTTAAAACCAAAAGAGATTAGAAGAATGGTAAAAGAAATCGGCAGGATTCCAGCTGAGAGAAATACACATTATGAGATTCTAAAAAAATTTGACGGGGAAGAAGAAGTAGAGGATAAATTAGATAGTGTCACAGATACACAATTTGGCTCTTATGTGGAATTGATAAAAATAAACAAATTCAATTACAAAAATCCAAGGAAGCAATAACTTGTCTGCCTTAGAAAAGGCACTTAGTCATTCAAAGAAGATAGGAATTGATGAATGCGATGTAATTAAAGTAAAGAAAAAAATCACAACTGTCAGAATTACAGATTCAGAAATTGTCGAACTAAAGCAAAATTTTGATGAGAGTTTTGGCATCAGATTGATTCAAGGGAAAAAAATTGCATCAATGCAAACAACAAATGAAGATGAAATAGAAAATATCATGCTCAAGGCGCTAAGAGCATCATCGAATCTCAAATCAAGAGAATTTTGGAGGGGACTGCCATATCAGGTAAATCATGCCAAACTAGAAGGAACATTTGATGAGAGACTAGATCAGATTTCAGGTACTAAATGTATGGATATCGCACAAGACATGATCAATTCAGCAGATAATGATAAAGTGAATACGATTACAGGATCACTCAACATCGTATCAGAAAAATTTGAATTGATGAATTCCAACGGACTTGACTTTTCAGAAAAATCTACATACATTTCAGGGATCATCAATGCAGAATCAGAACACGGAGAAATACCCGTATCGGGAATAGGACATGCAAGTGGAAGAACTTTGGCAAATTTTTCATCAGAACAGATAGGCAAAGATGCACAAAGGATGTGTGTCGAATCCATTAATCCACAAAAAGTTGATTCAGACTCTTATTCTATAATTTTTGAGCCATACTCTGTTGGCGAATTATTAGCATTTGTAGTTGCTGCCAATTTTAATTTCAAAACATTTTCAGAAAAGAAAAGTTGTTTTTCAGCCAATTATGAAAAAGAAATTGCAGTTGATCAACTCACCTTACTTGATGATCCCCACACGCCAGAAGGAATGGGTACAAAATCAATAGATGATGAAGGGGTAGAAACTAAAAAAAGAAACTTGATAGAGAAAGGCATTTTCAAAAATACATATTCAAATCTTTTTGACAGTTACAAAGAAGGAGAAGAGTCAACAGGTAATGCATCTCGTCCAGGATCACCGATGGGAAGAAGTGCAGAGCCAATTCCAATATCAGCTCCGCACAATCTCAAAGTTATTCCAGGTGATCAATCCCAAGAAGAGATGATCAAGGAAACAAAACACGGATTGTTAGTTGGAAGGTTATGGTACACATATGCAGTGAATCCAATCAAAGGAGATTTTTCATGTACTGCAAGAAGTGGAATTAGAATTATCAAAAACGGAGAAATAATAGGTCCAGGAAAATCAGTCAGAATAATTCACAGCTTGCCTACAATGATGAAAAATATTTCAGCCATCGGAAACAATCAAAGAAATGTTATCCAGTGGGCATCCCTGCCATCAATCACACCATCAATAAAGGCTGAAAATATCGCAGTAAATTCCATCTAGTCTGAAATTTAGGCATAAATTACTTGAAAAGCGTGACTGCAAGATAGGCAACATATCCAACGGTAAGACAAATCCCCATAACCCTACCAATAAATCCAGTTTTTAGTGCAATCAATAATGATAAACTGAATATGATCATGATTGCATAGTCAACATAAACATCAGCACCCACCATCACTCCACCAAGGGCTGCACCAACTCCCATAATCATCAAAATATTGTAAATGTTACTTCCAATGATATTGCCAACTCCAATATCTGCATGACCCTTTCTTATTGCAATGACAGATGTGATTAATTCCGGAAGAGATGTTCCAATTGCAATAACAGTTAATCCGATTATTTTTTCAGACAAGCCAAATTCTTTTGCCAAAATTACTGCATTGTCAACTGTAAGTATAGCACCGACATATAACAAGACAACGCCAATTCCAATCAATCCAGCAGATTTTAGATAAACATTATTTGCACCCTGTTCAATTTTTTCTTTGTTTTCTGCTCTTTGCTTCATGGCATCTTTGAATGTGTAATATCCAAACACTGTCAATCCAGCAAGTAACAAAATACCATCATATTGAGAAATCTCCCCATCAATTGAAATTAAAATTAAAAGTACTGAAACACCGAGCATGATTGGGATTTCTTTTTTTAGAATAGATTTAGATACTGCAAGGGGAACAATGATTGCTGCAATTCCTATAACCATTCCAACATTTGCAATGTTACTTCCAATGATATTTCCAAGAATTATTGCACTGTGCTCCCCAGCTGCTGCAACACTTGCTGCAAGTTCAGGAGTTGATGTGCCATATGCTACAATAGTCATACCGATTACCAAATTACTAATACGGAATTTTCTTGCAATTGCCACACCGCCACTAACTAACCAGTTACCACCAAAACACAGCATAACTAATCCAACTACAGTCAGTATGGCACTTATTGCAATTTCCACAAATTGGATTTGGGTTTTGGCTGTTTAAATCAGGTGATATGCTATAATTTCACAATTCAAACAATTCAAGCTAATTGTAAAAACAGCCGATCTAGTCACGATCAGGTGTAAAAAAACAAGCTGAGAAGATCAACAAAAATCATGTCAAACACTAATAAGGTAATGTACCGTACTATACGGTATAATGAGAGCAAGACTAACCTATGTACCACTAGAAGTGGCAGACCAGTTTGGGGATTTCATCATACAAAGAGATGAGCAAATACTAGACGCAGTAAAAGCAAGGACAAAAGATTACAGTACGTTATCTTTATTGAAATTGTTATACCAACTAAGAGGCAACCCCATGACATTCTCTGATTTGTATTCAAAGTCAAAGATTAGAATGAAAAAATCATTTCTAAATTATTTGCACTTGTGTGTAGATTACAAATTCATCAGCAAAGAAGCAGTGGGAGCAAATGTCATCTATACCATTACAGACAAGGGAAGAATTATGTTGGATTTATTTATGCAAAAAAATAACTACGTAGCATAATTCCCTATTCTTTTATTTTCAATAAATTTAGAATCAATTAGATTTTTCCACACCTAAAGGAACCCATCCACCACTTAATGCAGGTGACAAAAGTAATTAATCAGAACAAATCGACGTAAGCAGTGCAAAAAGAATTTCCTGAAGCTGAAGTCTTTGAAATCAAAAAAAGAGAATTAAAGAGTCCAATAATTTTTGCAGGATTTGTTGGAGCAGGCCTAGTAGGACCAGTTGCAATCAATCACATCATTACAGAATTAGAAATGGAGGAAATAGCAGTGATGAGATCAAAGTATCTTCCACCATCAACAGTATTCATGAGAGGTAGATTACGACATCCTTTCAGATTTTATGCAAACAAGGAAGGAACCGTCTGTGCAATAATTTGTGAAATTACATTAAGAATGGAGGGACTATACACATTGGTTTCTTCAATTTTAGATTGGGCAGCCCAGAAAGGATCCAAAGAAATTGTAATTTTGGACGGAGTTGCAAGCACAGAGCACGATGACAAAGCATACTGTGCAGCAGAAGAAGACCTAGTTAGAACAATGGCTGACAAAGACATCAGCATGATTCCTCAAGGATTCATCACAGGAATTCCAGGAGGCATTCTAAATGAGTGTCTAGTAAGGGAAATACAAGGAATAACCTTATTGGCCAAAGCAAACAAAGAGGCACCAGATTCAGCAGCTGCTGCAACTCTGATTGAAGCATTAAATCGATTCTATGATATGAAAATAGACACATCAGAATTACAGAAACAAAAAGACAGAATTCATTCAGAGTTTAGCGAATTGTCTCAAAAATATTCAGAGCATAGAGAAGAGATATCCGGTATGTACATGTGATCGAAAAACAGGGCAAATTCTTTTATTCATATAAAATACGCAACAAACTATGGCTTTAACCTACAAAAAAGCAGGTGTAGACATTTCTAAAATTAAACAAAGTCAAAAAGCAATCGGAAAATTAATTTCATCAACTCATAAACTTCAGAAAAAAGCCAAGATGACACATGGATTTGGCCACTATGCAGGAATTGTAGAAATTCCTGGCGGAAAACTTTTGGCCACACATACTGACGGAGTAGGAACCAAAGTAGTAATTGCAAATATGATGAAAAAATACAACACAATTGGAATTGATTGTGTTGCAATGAACGTCAATGATATAATTTGCATTGGGGCAACACCAATCTCATTTGTGGATTACATCGCTGCAAACAAAAATGATGTAATGATTTTCAAGAAAATTGTAGAAGGGTTAGTAACAGGTGCAAAGAAATCTGCAATGCCAATTGTAGGTGGAGAAACTGCAATAATGCCAGATGTAATTGAAGGTAAAGGATTTGCATTTGATTTGGCAGGAATGGTTGTAGGACTATTAGAGAAAAAGGAGATGGTTCTTGGAAATAAAATTAAAGCAGGCGATGTAATTATTGGAGTAAACAGTTCAGGTATTCATTCAAACGGATACTCACTTGCAAGAAAGGCACTATTGACAAAATATTCTGTAAAAGACAAAGTCAAAGGAGTCGGAGTTATTGGTGATGCCTTACTCAAACCAACTGAAATCTATACAAAACCAGTCCTCGAGATTAATCAAAAATGCAAAGTTAATGGATTTGCGCACATTACAGGCGGTGCATTTACCAAATTATTACGCCTCAAAAACATTGGCTATGAGATAGACTCACTACCAAAAATCCCACCAATTATGGGATTAGTAGAAGAACAAGGAGTAAAACCAGAAGAAATGTACAAGACGTTTAACATGGGTGTTGGATTCTGCGTGGTTGCACCAAAAGATCAAGTAACTAGAATCAAATCAATATTCAAAAAACATAAGATCTCAAGTCAAGAGATAGGACAAATCATTTCAAAGAAAGGTGTTTTTGTAAATTCAACAAAAATTGCTTAATTTAACAACAGCAAAATAATTTTCGACTCGATATCACCTTATATGACAGATTTCTCAGTATTTATCAGGAAAAGATGGCAGAAGCACAATTCATTGAAACAATCATCGGTGTAGGAATTCTTCTGTTTGCAGCCAAATTAATGGCAGAACTTTTCCTTAGACTAAAACTTCCAATCGTTTTAGGAGAATTATTAGCTGGAATGATCGTAGGCCCATTTGCATTAGGGGCATTTTTTGTAGTTGATGGAAGACAACTACTCCACATCAATGAAGAAATCAAAATTCTTGGAGAAATGGGTGCAATTGTAATTTTATTCATGGCAGGATTGGAAATGACACCAAAAGAATTCCTCAAAGGTGGAAAGGCATCATTTACAGTTGGAACATTGGGTGTTGTAGTTCCGTTCTTTGCAGGTCTTGCAGTATTTCAGATGTTCGGATTCGATGCATTACAATCAATGCTAATCGCTACAGCACTTACTGCAACAAGTATTGCAATTTCAATTCAAGTGTTAAGTGAGTTCGGCAAAATCAAAACTCCTGAAGCCAGACTCATCATAGGTGCAGCAGTAGTAGATGATATTTTAGCAATTGCAGTATTATCAGTTGTTTCATCAATTGCAGGTTCAGATGGAGGAGTAGACAATATCGACATTACAGAAATTACAATTACAATTTTGAAAGTATTAGGATTCTTTGCAATAATGTTAATCGTAGCAGTAGTAGTCATTCCAAAAATTATCACACCAAGACTATGGAAAGCAAAAGGAAGTGTGGAAGGAATTGCAACGGCGTCGTTCTTTGGTGCAGCAGCTCTTGCAGGATCTATAGGACTATCACCTATCGTCGGAGCGTTTGCAGTAGGAATGGCATTATCAACTACCAAAGTATTTGAAAAAATAGAAAATTACATCGGAAAGATAGGATTGATTTTTGCGCCACTCTTCTTTGCAATCATTGGTGCACAAGTAGACTTGAGGGCAGTTAATTTTGAAATTTTAATGATTAGTGCAGTTGTAATCATAGTGGCAGTTGTAACAAAGTTGTTCGGATGTGGATTACCTGCAATGTTGTTTTTGAAAAGCAAACAACAAGGAATGAGAGTTGGAATTGGAATGATTTCAAGAGGAGAAGTAGGATTGATTGTAGCAGGGGTAGGAGTCACAGCAGGAATTCTCACATCAGAAGTATACTCTACAATTGTAATCATGGTGGCAGTAACGACTATCATCACACCAATTTGGCTAAAAATGGAATACAGGAAAGAGCAGAAAAAAGGTGACGATAACTCTGCATCTGAAAAAAGCACAGAAGGAAAGATAGAATAAGTTATCAACAAGTGTTAAATTACATAAAAAATTCTTTAGGTCAACTCATGTCAGAGACGAATAATGATTCATTCAAGGCAGAAATGATTGCAGAGATCAAAAAAATACAATCAGAATTAAACGAATTAAAAATTATCAAAAAGAATATTGTAAAAAAATCATCAAAGCGAAAGACTGCAGTAAAGAAAAAGGTGGTAAAGAGAAAACCAGCTAGAAAGACTGCAGTAAAGAAAAAGGTGGTAAAGAGAAAACCAGCTAGAAAGACTGCAGTAAAGAAAAAGGTGGTAAAGAGAAAACCAGCTAGAAAGACTGCAGTAAAGAAAAAGGTGGTAAAGAGAAAACCAGCTAGAAAGACTGCAGTAAAGAAAAAGGTGGTAAAGAGAAAACCAGCTAGAAAGACCGTTAAAAGAAAGACAACTAGGCGTAAATAGATATCAAATATACCAAATTATTTAACGAATTTATGTCCAAATCAAATTGATCATTCATGAATAAGCTTGACCCTGTCATATCCAAAGCATGTGATGAGATCACTCAGAATTTACTAACAATTCAAGAGCCAAGCAAAAAGCAAGTAAAAGAAGAAATCATAAAAATATGTACAAAATACGCACTAGAAAGAATTCCAAAAAATTATGAAATTTTATCAATGGCAAAAGAAGCAGATTTTGATAAATTAAAAAAAGTTTTGATACGAAAACCAGCTAAAACCGCATCAGGTGTATCAGTAGTTGCACTAATGCCAAAACCATATGCATGTCCACATGGACGTTGCACATATTGCCCAGGAGGGATTGAATTTAATTCTCCAAATAGTTACACTGGAAAAGAACCATCATCTCTTAATGCAATAGAAAATGAGTTTGATCCTAAATTACAAATCACATCAAAGATTGAAAAATTAATTGCATTTGGACACGACCCGTCAAAAATGGAAGTGGTAATTGTAGGTGGAACATTTTTGTTCATGCCAAAAGACTATCAAAAAGATTTCATAAAATCATGCTATGATGCTCTTAATGGGACAGACTCAAAAGATTTGGAAGAAGCAAAATCAAACAACGAACATGCAGCAATTAGAAACGTAGGATTTACAATCGAGACTAAACCTGATTACTGTAAACAAGAACATGTGGATTTGATGCTGAGTTATGGAATTACCAGAATAGAGATCGGAGTTCAATCATTGCAAGAACGGGTTTATAAAATAGTTAATCGAGGTCACAACTATAATGATGTAGTAGAATCATTTCAAATTTCTAAAGATGCAGGATACAAAATTGTTGCACATATGATGCCAGGATTACCTACAATGA
>JACNFR010000036.1 GCA_014384555.1 Candidatus Nitrosopumilus sp.
TGAAATCAAAGTTCTAACTTTTGAACTCAGAGTATTTGATGATAATGAAAGAGAAAGCATGGACACTGTAGTTATTACTGTTGATCCAGTTAACTCTCCTCCTGAAGCATCTGCATCTGCAAAACAATAATTTTTAATTTAGTTTAGGTCTATCTGCGGATTTGACAAACAGTATGCTTTATGGCTGGCTTGTTTTGATAAATTGAACATGGATACACTTCTTGGATCTCCTGAAATTACTCCACATGAGTGGATATCGATTAACCAGTTTCTACATGAGATAAAGACAATTGATTCTCAATGCATATCTGTTTACTATCCGTATGGTCAGGGACAAGATACTATCTCTCTACTGAATGAAACAAAGCGAAACGATACTCTTGAAAGAATAGAGTCAAAAATTGAAAATAAAATCACTGAACTTAAAAAAAATCCTGTCACTGTAGGTAAATTTACACAAACTTTGTGCATTTTTGGATGGATAAAAAACGGCAAAGTTAACCTCAAAGTACTTGGAACTTCAAAAAAACTTCCATATGTCTACATGGCAAGCAAAAAACCATTTATCAAACCATTCAATGATATTTTGAAAACTAGTTATGATGTTTTGCTGGTAACCCTTGATCAAAAAACTGCAAGAATTCAGAAATTTCATGGCAATCAAATAATTCAAGAATCTAAACTTCGAATTGATTTACAGGGCAGGCATAGAAAAGGAGGACAGAGTCAAGGCAGATTTCTTAGAGCACGACAAACAAAAATTCATGTATTTTTCAAAAAGGTAGCAAACAAAGTCAAAGAGATGGATTCTGGTTCATCATTAATTTTACTAGGTGGAATTGGTCCTGCAAAAACAGAATTCCACAGTGAACTTGATTCAGAATTGGTAAAAAAATGTCGATTTGTAGAGGATTTGTCATTTTCTACTTCGATGAAAAATATTGATATGAAAATAATCCATCATCTGTATCAACACAGAAGAAAATATGTTACAGAATTAATTGAAAAATATGAGACTCTATTCAAAGATGGATTAACTGCTAGAAGAAATGATGTAATTTACAAAGCACTGGAAATTGGAGCAGTAGATACATTGATTGTTTCTGCAAATTATCACACAAATTCACAATTCAAAAAAATTATGAAAATGCTAGAGATTGCAAAAAACACCTCTTGCAAAGTAGAGTTTGCAGTAAATCCAAAAATAATTAAAAAATTAGACATTGATAATTCAGTTCTAGCCATACTTCGATACAAAATAAAGTGATTTTTCCCAACTGGTTCTTAGAATATTCATTTACTGTAGTTTTTCTATAATTTCAGAGAATTTCCATGGGCCACAAACTGCATCCTCCTCTTCATTACTGAATAACCCCGCTTTGTTTAGGTGGTTTACAATGTGTGCTGCAAATGGCAAAGCACCAGTAGCTCCTGGAGAATTATAATTCAAAACATGAAATGACATCTCATTTTCTATTAGGATTACATCTGGTGCAAATTTCCCTTTATCATCAATGATTGATGATCTTATTCCTGCAGTACCCTTTTTTGTAATTTTATCCGCATCTATTTTTGGCAAGAATTTTTTCACTCTATTCACCATTGTTGTTTTTGACATTGATGATTGAATTTCATTCATGGCAAGTTCCTGAAATTGTTTATCAAAAACTGCTTTTCTTGCACCTGAATTTAGCATCTCAAGCATTTTTGGAATGAATTCTTTGATGTTCTCTGCTGCATCATATCCATATGGACTAAACACTGGCACAGCATTTGGTCCGATTTCACAACTACCATCCACTCTGATAATCCAATGTGGATCTAAAAATGGATAATCTGGAAATTCAGGTACCGAATACACGCTAGATTTTGTAAGCTTGTTGTATTCCTTTGGGGCTTTCCAATACTCTCCTCTAAAATGCACATCCGTGAATTTTTTTGCTACATCTACATTGTGTGCAATATCTATGGCTTCTCCACCTGCAGCATTGATTAGAAATTTTGCATTAATTTCATGTTCATTGTTTAATGTTATAATCCACTTGTCGTTTTCTTTTTTGATTTTAGTTGCTTTAGTATCTAAAAGAAAGTTTGTACCTTTTTCTTTACTGTCTTTCATTATTGAATTTGTGAGTATAGAATAGTCTGTTGACGCATCTCTGTAAACACACAGTGCAGATTCACATTTTATTTCAGGTTCTATCTTTTTGATTTGTTCTTTATCGATTAGTTCAATGTCATTATCCTCTAGACCATTATGCTTTCCCCATTTGAGATATTTTTCAAGAACTTTGGTTCCTTTTTCATCCATCGCAACTTCGATAACTCCATCTTTTTTAAACGGTAAATCTTTTAGTTTTGAATATTCTTCCCACATTCCATAACCATGAAAAGCTGATTTTGCAAACAATTTTTTCTTTTCAGGATTGTATAGATATGGTGCATGAACTTTTCCAGTGTTTCTTCCGCTAGTATGAAATGCTACAGTATGAGCTTGTTCAATTACTGCTATTTTTTTTGATTTGTTTAGCGATGATAGAAAATAAGATAATGAAGTTCCAAGAATACCTCCACCAATAATTACAACATCAAAATCATGTGCCAATAACTTTCATTTTTTATTGAATCTGGTTGATAATAAATTGAGTCTATAACAATCAAGATTAATATCTGATCAAATCTCAATGCAAACTGTGTTACCTGACAAGTGTTCTGTTTCAAAAGAGGGCAAACAATGTGTAAATCCCCCTGAGTTTATCGTATCCATTATTTCAGGAAATGATGAATACATGGTAGGAGTCACTTGTGGACGACACAAACAAGTTGTAACTGGAAAAATTGATCATATGCAAAAAGAAGGAAAAATTCATGATGGAAAAGTTAGTTTTTCACCTGTAAAGGCTGTGGGAACTGACTGTGTTCATGGAGATGTTGATGATTTCGTTCAAATTGATATGAATCGCTCTAAAAACTGAAATAATTTCAATTC
Source organism: Candidatus Nitrosopumilus sp. (assembly GCA_014384555.1). GTDB lineage: Archaea > Thermoproteota > Nitrososphaeria > Nitrososphaerales > Nitrosopumilaceae > Nitrosopumilus. The sequence goes on from JACNFR010000036.1 coordinate 2,990, forward strand.
CAATACTTTACAATGCTTTTAGAATTGCTATCTGATCTAGTCAAAATTGATGATGCTTTACTTATTGTAAAAAACAGCGGTGCCGTAAGTGAGGTCAGAAGTCCTCTTAGTATACGACAAAAAGAAAAGTGGATAACCATCGGTGATAATGACGGTCCTGCTCATCTCCATGTCAATTCAGAATTGATAAAATCTGCAGAATTTGTTGAAGAAGAAAAACCTGAACGCACAAGTTTTAGCGTTCGTTTTTTCGATGAAAACAATGATCGAATTATTGCAGTGTTTTTTACAAAAATGTATGATGATTCTAAACAGATAATTCCTGAAAGAAAAAAAATCTATGATCACTTAAAACAAAAATTTAGTTTTAAAATTCAATTTTAAAAAAAAACTTGTCTGAAAAAGACAAGTGAAAAATCTTTTATTCTTTAGACTCTTTTTCTTTCTTTTCTTTTTCAGTTTGTTGTTTAGCTAATTCTAATTCTTCATTCGTATGTTTGAATTTTTTCATTCTGATTCTATATGATAATTTAGATATAAAAACCGCACATTTTATGGGGTGTCAACTCGGGCGTGAAAGTCAATACCCAACTGAGTAAATTGGCTTTTTGCCTTTCATTCCAAGATCCAAGTTTTCAACAGTAATTTCTGCCATCTTAATTCTTGTCTCTTTTGTTGAACTTCCTATATGTGGGGCAAGTACAATGTTTGGCAAGTTCACAAATGGATGTTTTTTATTAATTGGTTCTGTCTCAAACACGTCTAATCCTGCACCTGCAATAGTTTTTTTCTTTAACGCAGCAACAAGATCTTTTTCATTGATTACTTTTCCTCTTGACGTGTTGATTAAAAATGCTGTTTTCTTCATTTTCTTCAAAATTTTCATGTTAAACAACTGGTCTGTTTCTTTAGTGTGAGGCACATGAATTGAAATAAAATCACTCTCTGTAATCAATTTCTCAAATGAGACATATTTTGCGTTTAATGATTTTTCTCTAGTTTTTGAAACATGATTTCTATTGTGATATGTTATTTTCATATCAAATGCCTTTGCTCGTTTAGCAAGTGTACTTCCAATTCTACCCAAACCTAAAATTCCAATTATTTTTTCTTGTAAATCTACTCCGACATAATCAAATGCTCCAAAGATTTCTTTCCATCTTCCATCTCGAATAATTCTATCTCCTTCTGAAACCCTTCTTGAAACATCAAGCAATAATGAAAATGCAAGATCAGCAGTTGCATCAGTTAATACCTCTGGAGTATATCCTACACGAATTTTCTTTTCTTTGGCATACTCTGTATCAATATGATCAAAACCAACACTATAGGTACTGATCACTTTCAGATTTTTAGCACAATCAATCACTTCTTTGTCAATCTTGTCATATGGGAAACAGATGAGTCCATCTGCTTCTTTAATTTTTGATCGTAATTTTGTTTTTGGTATTGGAATTTTTCCAGTATGAATTTCAATCTGATATTTTTTTTTCAGCTCTTTTAACGCAAAATCATGCAAAGTCCTTGTAAGAAACACTTTATTTTTCATCAGTCTTGATATTCATCTCAAACAATTTATACGATTTCTTTGTAATTTCATTGATGTCTTCTAAAGTTGAAGAAGAGGAAGAATTTGCTATTTGTGTGGAATGTGGAAATTCGATTGAAAAATGTGTATGTGTGTGTCCTTATTGTGGTGAACGTGATAAATGTGAGTGTGCATTGTTTGATGCAGCCACTGGTGGTTAGAAGAAATGAACTATCATACTATTAAGATTCATGATATGGGTGAATATCTGTGAGTTCTACTGATTTCACATGGCTAATTGGAGGCCCTCAAGGCAGTGGGGTTGAATCTGGTGCCAATATTTTCTCTCGTGTATGTGCTGAAATGGGTTATCAAATTTTTGGAAAGAGAGAATTTTATTCAAACATCAAAGGTGAACACAGCTACTTTACAGTAAGAATTGCTGATAAAAAAATTCATTCAAATGTCAATGATGTAAATTTAATGGCATCCTTTGATGCTGAAACTATTTTCCGTCATTATGATGAAGTGGTTTCTGGTGGCGGAATAATTTATGATTCAGATCTTGAGGAAACTAAAACTGATGCAGTTCACACACTTGATGCACCGTTTAAAGAAAGACTGCACAAAGAACTAGAGTCAAAAAACAAACCGTTTACTATTGCAGGAGTTTTAGAGATTGCAAAAGAAAAAGGAGTTTTGCTATACCCTGTATCTTTCAAATCAATTCTTTTGACTTTGTCTGAAGAAACTGAAAATCCCCGTCTAAAGGGATTAATTCGAATGTACAATGTAATTGGAGTTTCATTATCTTTGGGCATTGTCAAAATGCCTCCTGATTCTTTGCAAAAAACAATTGATAATATTTTTTCAAAAAAACCAGAAATTGCAAAAATCAATCAACAGACTGCAACATACTCTTACAATTACGCTGCAGCAAAATTTGAAAACTTTGCTCATACATTACCTGGAACAGAAAAAGAACCTGGAACGTTACTTGTTCAGGGATTTCAAGGAACTGCATTAGGAAAGATGGTGTGTGGATGTAGATTCCAACCATACTATCCAATCACACCAGCTTCTGATGAATCAGTATACTTGGAATCAAATGAAATTTTAGAAATAACTGGTGATAGGCCTGGCTCTACTGCAGTTATTCAAACTGAAGATGAAATTTGTGCAATTGGAATGACTATTGGTGGTGCTTTGACTGGAACGCGTTCTGCTACTTGTACGTCTGGACCTGGATTTGCATTAATGACTGAAATGCTAGGTTGGGCAGGAATGAATGAAGTCCCTGTAGTAATTACTGCATACCAGAGAAGCGGTCCATCAACTGGATTGCCAACAAGACATGGACAAGATGATTTACTATTTACAGTATTTGCAGGACACGGTGATTTCCCAAAGATTGTTTATGCATCAGGGGAAATTGAGGAGAGCTTCTATGATACTGGTAATTGTTTTAACTATGCAGATGTTTTTCAAGTTCCAGTAATCCACATGATGGATAAATTCCATGCAAGTTCAGTTATTACTTGTAAAAGATTTGATCCTGAAAAAATTACAATTGATAGGGGTCTATTGCTAGATAAAGTCGAGGATGGATACAGAAGATTTGAATTTACGGAAGATGGAATTTCCCCTCGTTCAAGACTTGGGATGGATAATGGAATTTTTTGGAATACTGGAGATGAATCTGATGAAACGGGTCATATCACAGAGGATCCAATTATGCGTGTAAAGATGATGGATAAGAGAATGTCTCGATTGGAATTAATTTTAGAGCGTATTCCAACTGAAGAGCAAGTGGTATCCTACGGCATTGAGGAATATACAATAATTTCTTGGGGTTCTACAATTGGTCCAGTTAAAGATGCCATTGACATGCTAAAAAAAGAAGGAATTTCAATAGGACTGCTTCAACTAAAACTGATGCACCCATTTCCAGCAGAACATGTTTCATCTTTACTTAAAGACGCTAAAACAATAATTGATGTAGAAGCAAATCACTCTGGTCAGCTAGGAAAACTATTCAAACAAAACACTGGACGCAGTGTTGACTATTCTATCTTAAAATACTCTGGACGTGCAATGACTAGTACTGAAGTTTATGATACGCTTAAGAAAATTGTTGAAAATAAAGCAGAAAAAAGGGAGGTTTTAATGCATGGCGCTTAAACCTGCTGAATTTAAAACCGAAGTTCACAATGATTGGTGTCCAGGATGTGGGGATTTTGGCATCGTTAATGCAATCCAAATGGCGTTAGCTGATATGGGTGCTCAACGAGACAAGACTGCAATATTTTCAGGAATTGGATGTTCTGGTAAGACATCTCATTACATCAATACGTATGGAGTTCACACATTGCATGGTAGAGTTTTGACATTTGCACAAGGTGCAAAGATTGCAAATCCTGAGATGACTGTGGTTGCTGTAGGTGGTGATGGTGATGGTTTAGGAATTGGCGCTGGTCATTTTGTGGCTGCTGGCAGACGAAATGTAAACATGACATACATTATTTTTGATAACGGAGTTTATGGATTAACTAAAGGTCAAGCATCTCCAACTCTAAAACTGGGAGAGAAAACAAAATCACTTCCATCTCCTAACACAAATTCAAATGTTAATCCGATTGGATTGGCAATTGCTAGTGGATTTACATTTGTTGCCCGTGGATATTCATATGATATACGTCATCTCAAAGATTTGATAGTTCAAGCTGTAAACCATCCTGGATTGTCCTTCTTAGATGTGCTGCAACCATGTCCTACATACAATGATCTAAACACTAGGGATTGGTACGCAGGAGCTGATTTAATGGATGAAGCACAAAAAAGACATTCAAGAATTTACAAACTAGAGGAGACTGGATATGAACCAACAGTTCATTATGATTCAGAAGTTGAAATTAATGAAAAACTAGCTCAAGCATTAATCAAATCTTTAGAGTGGGGAAACAAAATCCCAACTGGGGTATTTTATAAAAATGAAAACACTACTCCATATACTGTAAGACTACAGGATAAAATTCCAAACTATTTGGAAAACTCTCCTGCAAAACAAAATATTTCAAAAGATGGTCATTCTAATACTGATATTTCAAAGATATTGGATTCTCTCGAAGTATAGATTACTATTTTTACTTAAGATTTCTATTTTGAAAAGATTATTCTGAATACTCTCTTTTTCTTCTGTATGCCCCACATTTAGGACACGGTTTTTTCTTCTCCCCTGCAAGAGTCATCTCTAAGGATGTCCCACAATCAAGGCAAGATTCTGTTATATTTGCTGACATTATTTCTTACAACCTTCACAACTACAATCGAACATACCAGCTTTTCCCATACACTGATCATGATGTTTGTTATAGCATTTGTTACAAACTACCATCTTAAGGTCCACTTTTGTGAGTTTTTTCATGGTCTAGTACTTTTTGAAAAGTATCTGAATTTCCTTCCCAACCAAATTTACAAATTCTACAGCTGTATTTCATTTTATTTTGCTTTGTCCTTTTGATTTTTTTCAGATTCTTTGAATGCGTTTACATCCTCTGATGGTTTGGTTTTATTAGAACCAAATTTCAGTTTTGCAATTAATTTTTTAAACATACTTTCTATGGATTCACGTTGGTATATACTGGCGTATTGTTCAAACTTTGCGCCTGATTTTATCTCTTGATAAAGCAAAGCAGTTTATAGCTAAAATCCCCTCTTAGAATAGAATGATTTTTTGGGATATTCAATGGCAAGATGAAAATATTTTAATTGAGATTAGCAAATAGAGTCATGGCCGGTTACATGGGAGATAAATCCAATATGGTTGTACATCATTTAGAAATGATGTCTACTGATTGTAAAATTCATGATGTGGAAAAAGCAAATATGCATTATTTTGTCCCTGACATGCTTGATCAAGCACGAAAAGAGAACTTTGTACCATGTAAATACTGCAATGAAACTAAAACTTGAGAAATATTTTGAATAATCAACGCAGATAGATGATGATTTTTCCCTAAATACTAGTCCAACAGATAACAGTATGAATTGTCACAAAATTAGTGAAGCCCATCTTTGGAGATATTCCAAACATAACAAAATGCGTAGATGCTTAAAATGCAAATCTAGAATCAAAATGACTGAGCAAGAATATCATCTCAAATGGGGGATGCATAAAATTATTGCAAAATAGTTTGTGCTAATCTAAATGGATTCTGAACGTAGAAGTTATAGGCAAGTTTTAGAATATTATTTTGCATTTGAATATTAATGAGGCAAATAAAATATTTCGAAAATCCATTATCAAAGGTTTTTTTGAACCACAACTGGTGAATCTAGATTTTCAAAAATCCCCGATAAAACATCCCTCGATTAGTGATGATGGCTTGATGCAGTCTGATTTACTTCATGTATTTTTTGATGTAGAAACTGGTTCTGATTATCCTGATGGCGATGAGTGGTTTATTGTTGAATTTGTATTCCCTCACGATGTTAAACTTCCTGATTCTCTGATGGGAACTGATTATTTTACAACTTTGTCTGTTGATGAAGGCAAAACATTCTGGCATCATCGTGAACTAATTCGTTACAAATATGGAAAATCTAAAAAATTACTTGATGCATTAGATTTTCTAGAATCAAAATACAAAGAACTTCATGAATCCCTTGAACCCTTACAGAAAGATCTTAAATGATCTCATTCCATGAATCTCCTCGGAATGTGTATTTTTTATTTTCAGATAATGCAGAATCCAAACGCCATCTAATTGATTCAGCATCAAATCTGTATATGATTTTTGTAATTTCTGATGGTAGTTTTTTAGGATCTAGATGAAATGGCAATAATTCCAAAACAAAATCAATCTTTTCTAATGCATTATCAAACCATTGTCTGTCTTCAGTGTCTATGGTGAAAACGATTTTTGGGTTTCCAGAAAAATTAATTACAATTTTTAAAGCATTTCCACTACCTCTTCTTCTCTTCATTTCTTTGAAAACTGCTTTGATCTTTTCCCAACGTTTGAATTCAAACCATTGGAAAAACTCTTCATTGAATTGTAGGGGTATGTCAATATCTAGAAAACTAACAAAATTCTCATCATTTACTTCAATTTCATCCTGAACTATTGTAAAATGAGAATTTAGAAAACCATAAAGAACTTCAATCTCCCAAGGAGAAATTCCATAATATCGTAATGTAGTTTTCACATTTTCTGACAATGATTTAAAATCCTAAAAATTGTAATTAAAGCTTCAAAATCAGTCAAACTAGTACAAATTCACCTTAAAATTAAAATTATATGGAATGACATACAACCTCAGACATGAAGAAAGAATTTGTAGTAAAAAGCATTGATTCTGCACCTGATGGAGCACCATACGTTGTAGTCTCATTATCATCCATTAAGGATCTAAAGGGAGGAACTCAAACTCAACAACCTCCTTTTGGCAGTCCAAAAGTTATGGGATTTTCTAACATGAATGATATGATGAAAGACTTGAACAAGATGATGTCTGGAATGGGTGGTGGAATGGGTATGCAATCCGGTGTTACTCAACTAAAACTGGAAATGCATGAATACAAAGAGATGGGTCTTTCAGTTGGAGATAAGGTCTTTTTAGAATTAAGTAAGGCAGAATCTTTAGGTGTCTAGTCTACCAGATTGTGTCGAAAAATTTCCAACCATAAAATGCTGCAATAGTTCCAATTACAAATAACATTGGTTTCCATGCAAATACAGGAATGCTCGGTGTTGCAAGTTTAACTTTGTAATTATCTACAATAGCATGAACGTTTTTCTTTATTTTATCATGCCAAATACTGTAATCCACTTGGTATTTTTTTAAAATTTCTTCTACCTCATAAACCACTGGAGTTCTTTGTGAAAACAAATGTTGAAGATAATCCCTTGACACTTCTACCTCTGCATGAATTCCGATTAGTCCCTTTTTCAAATCAACCATTCTAATGTGCATCTCCCATGGTTTTTTCAGTTTAAGATTAAGGCCACTTCCAATTTGATCTGGTTGTTTATGTTCGAGTTTAACTTTGGTAAATCCTTCATCCGTGAAAATTTTTGTTAGTTCTTCAAAACTTTTCTTAACTACAATATGGAGCTGCTCTACACCATCTTTACTATCGACATTAATTTTGTGTTTTATTCCATCAAAAAATGATACTGTTTTTGGATATGTGGTGAGATATTCCATTATTTTTTTCACCTGATTCCTCTATTTAAAGCAGAACTGAGTTTCATGCTAGTTATTTGGGGGATTTGACAATCCTCTAACGTAAACACATTGATCTGGTGAAATTGCCATTTCTGATGGATTGATTTTTCTATCTGTGAGTTTTGCATCTGAATTTCTAACTATTGCAAACGGTCTTGATTCGGCCCCTTCCCCCATCTTGTGATTTGCAATTGTAGCGAGATTATCGACCACTGCTTGAAATGTGACTTTTAGTGGATTTCCATCAAGATCTTTTTTTGCTCTCATATCTAAAACAGGTTCAATTCCAGCACATGATATTGCAACACCTGATGTCCCAATTCTTGCTGGCATTAATCTACTATCTACAAGTATAATTCCAACATGGATGAGGAATTTTAAGAAAATTTTTCTACGAATCTCTTCTGCAGTGTGATATGGATTAATTGGATATAGTATTGCTCTGCCTTTTTTTGCATTTGATTTGTCAATTCCTGCATTTGGAGCCATGATATTATCTGAAGATGTAATGACAAATCCACCAATCCCGCCAAAAATTTTATCAGATTCTCTAATGATAATTTCTGCAATTTCCGATTTTAACTGATATGTTTTTGAAACTTTCAAACCTTCTTCTGAAGTCTTGATTTTATCCAAATCTACAATTCTTCCTTGTGAATTTGAAATGTATTTTGTTGAAATCACCAAAACGTCTCCGTTTTCTAGTTCTGTTTTATTTTGCTCTAATGTTTTTAGTAGTACCTCGAAAACATCAAATTCTCCTTCCATCCTTTCTGCTAAGAGTGGTAAAACCGTTAATTGCACATTATTCTGAGCATTCTTTTTCTTTTTTATTGTTCTGAAAAGCTTTTAATCTGTATAACGAGCTTTTTTGATTATGAATATTACTGAGAAGATTCTTGCTCGTGGCGCTGGAAAATCTTCTGTTTCCCCTGATGATGTGGTTTTTGCTAATGTGGATAAAGTCATGATGCATGATGTATCTGGACCAGGCGTGATTAAGGTATTTGACAAATTAAAGAAACAAGGAATTTCTGTTGATAAATTATGGGATCCTACTAAAGTTTGGGTGGCAGAAGACCACTTTGTTCCTTCTGCAGAAAAAGTATCTGCTGAAAATATTGTAAAATTATCAAAATTCACTAAACAGTATGGAATTGAAAAACACTTCAAATATGGAATGGGACAATACGGAATTTGTCATACCATATCTCATGAAGAAGCTATGGTGTTGCCTGGTGAGGTTTATGTCGGTGGGGATTCTCACACAAATACAACTGGTGCCTTGGGTGCTTTTGCTTGTGGTCTAGGACATACTGATGTTGCATATGTTTTATTGAATGGAAAAATTTGGTTCAAAGTTCCAGAAACTTATTACTTTAAGCTAAACGGAAAATTACCTGATCATGTAATGGCCAAAGATTTGATTCTAAAAATTATCGGTCAAATTGGAACTGATGGGGGTGCATATCAAACTATGCAGTTTGGTGGTAGTGGTGTTGATGAAATGTCTGTAGAAAGTAGATTGACATTATGTAATATGACTACAGAAGCTGGTGCAAAGAACGGTATTGTAGAGCCAGATCAAAAAGTGGTTGATTATCTAACTCAGAGAGGTGCAACCAACATGAATTTGATAAAGGGTGATGATGATGCTGAGTATGCTAAAATGTTTGAATTTGAAAGTTCAGAGATGGAACCAATGGTTGCAAAACCATTTTCTCCTGAAAATACAACTGTTGTAAGAGAAGCTCCTTCTGTAGAGTTGGATAAATCCTACATTGGTTCTTGTACTGGTGCAAAATACGAAGATTTGGTAGCTGCTGCAAGTGTTCTCAAAGGAAGAAAAGTAAAGATCAGAACTGAAATTTTGCCTGCAGCAATTTCTATTTATCGAAGAGCCATGGAAGATGGATTATTGAAGATTTTCTTAGATGCCGGTGTTACAGTTGGACCTCCAACATGTGGTGCCTGCTGTGGAGCACACATGGGTGTTTTGGCAAAAGATGAAATTTGCATTAGTACAACAAACAGAAATTTCCCTGGTAGAATGGGTCATGTAGAATCTCAAACCTATCTCTCATCACCACTTGTGGCAGCAGCTTCTGCAGTAACTGGAAAAATCACCGACCCGAGGGATCTATGATGAAAGGTAACGTCATAAAATACGCTCAAGACAATGTTGATACTGATGTCATAATTCCAGGGCAATACCTCAAAGTGCATGATTATGCAGAACTTGCAACTCATGCAATGGAGGGATTAGATCCTGATTTTCATTCAAAAGTAAAAGAAGGAGATTTTATTTTATCTGGCAAGAATTTTGGATGTGGCTCATCTCGTGAACATGCTCCGATTGCACTATCTCATTCTGGAGTAAAGGCTGTACTTGCATTATCTTTTGCAAGAATTTTTTATAGAAATTCTGTCGATGGCGCATTTTTGTTGCCAATTGAAATCGAACAGGATGCATATGATGGAATTTCAGACGGGGATGAAATTGCAATCGACGTTTCTTTAAATGAAATTAAAAATATCACCAAAAATCAAACCTACAAAATGAAACCTTTTTCAGAAATTATTGGAAAGATAATTGCTGCAGGTGGGCTTTTCAAGTATAAACCCGACCAGGATTAAAATGGGAAAAACTCTTTTTGAAAAAATTTGGGAATCTCACATTGTTGTTGAAAAACAAAACGATCCTTCACTGATTTACATTGATAGACATCTTGTTCATGAAGTAACATCTCCACAAGCTTTTGAAGGATTACGTATGAATAACAGAAAAGTCAGACGACCTGATCTCACTATTGCAACAATGGATCACAATGTCCCAACAACAGACCGTTCACTTCCAATTTTAGATCAAACATCCTCAGTACAAATCCAAACTTTGGAAAAAAACTGCAAGGAATTTGGAATAAAATTATTTGATATTAACAGCCCCAATCAAGGAATTGTCCATGTTATTGGACCTCAATTGGGAATCACTTTACCTGGAACTACTATTGTTTGCGGTGATAGTCATACATCTACACATGGTGCATTTGGAGCCCTAGCTTTGGGTATTGGAACTAGTGATGTTGAGCATGTATTGGCCTCTCAAACAATGTGGCTAGAAAAACCAAAACCCTTTGAAATTAGAGTTGAAGGAAAAAGAAAAAATCCTCATGCTGTAACTGCCAAAGATATTGTTCTATCTATTATCAAAAATATTGGTACTGGCGGTGGTACGGGCACTGTAATTGAGTATCGCGGTGATGGTATTACTGATCTCTCAATGGAGCAAAGAATGACTATTTGCAACATGTCAATTGAGGCAGGGGCACGTGCAGGTTTGATTGCTCCTGATGAAAAAACCTTTGATTATTTGAGGGGTAGAGAGTACACTCCAAAGAACTATGAATCACTAGTTGATTCTTGGAAAGATCATCTCAAGACTGACGGTGATGCAAAGTTTGAAAAACAATTTACTTTACACATTGATGATATCGCACCTCAAGTTAGCTGGGGAACAAACCCTGGTATGACATCTGATGTCACTGAATCCATTCCATCTCCTGATGAATTTTCTAAAGGCGATTCAAATCAAAAGAAGGGAGCTGAAAAGGCACTTGATTACATGGGTCTAGAACCTGGTACTGCAATTGAAGATATCAAAATTGATAGAGTGTTTATTGGCTCATGCACTAATGCAAGATTAGAAGATCTTATTGAAGCATCCAAAGTAATCAAGGGACAAAAAATTTCGCCAAACGTTCAAGCTATGGTTGTCCCTGGTTCTCAAATGGTAAAAAAACAGGCTGAAGAAATGGGGTTGGATAAAATTTTCATTGATGCAAATTTTGAATGGAGAGAAGCTGGATGTAGTATGTGTCTTGGAATGAATCCAGACATTTTATCTCCTGGTGAGCGATGTGCAAGTACCTCTAACAGAAACTTTGAAGGCAGACAGGGAACTGGCGGGAGAACTCACTTGGTAAGTCCTGTGATGGCCGCAGCTGCTGCTATCAAAGGACATTTTGTAGATGTTAGGAAGATGGATTTGAGTTAACATGGAACCGTTCAAATCTGTCTCAAGCATTGTCACTCCTCTTGATAAGGTAAATGTAGATACTGATCAAATTGTTCCAAAACAATTCTTAAAACTAGTTCAAAAATCTGGATTTGGAAAATTCTTGTTTTTCAACTGGAGGTTTGATGAGAATGAGAATAAGAAATCTGATTTTGTCTTAAATGACCCAAAATATGAAAATTCACACATTCTTGTGGCCGGAGATAATTTTGGCTGCGGTTCTAGTCGTGAACATGCAGTCTGGGCCTTGCTTGACTATGGTTTTTCTGTGATTATTGCCCCTTCCTTTGCAGATATTTTCTTGAGTAATTGTTTCAAAAATGGTATTTTGCCAATAACCTTGGACCAACAACTTGTGGAAAAATTACAGCAAGAAAATGGCGCAATTAATATCGATTTAGAAAATCAAACTATCAAAACTCCTTCTGAGGAAATATCTTTTGGAATTGATTCTTACAAGAAAAAAATTCTCTTAGAAGGGCTGGATGATATTGCACAAACTTTTCAATACGAAGATAAAATTTCAGAATTTGAAAAAGGATCTAAAGTCCCATCTGTTTTATAATCTTCTTTACCGTTTTTTCATTTCTTTCTAAGACCATTGGTGATTCTGCATCTATCCATTCATTATCTCCAATGTCAAAGGCACTAATTTTTCCTTCTTTTGATAATTGCTGCAAAATGTCATATGATAGGTTGATCTCTTTTTGCTTTTGTTTTGCTTTGATTCTTTTGATGATGTCTTTGCCAAGCATATAGATTCCTAAACATTCTGATAATTGTAATTTCATCACTGGTTTCTCTTTGAATTCTTTTATGATTCCATCTTCTACTTTGGCAAATCCTGTTTCTTCTTTTCTTTTAGTTCTAGTTGCAATACATGCTGAACTGTTTTTTTCTTTGAATGTTTCTCTCATTTTTTTAAGATCTATTGCACATAAATTATCTACAAACCATAATACAAATTCAGATTCGTTTTTGAGTTTGTCTGCAATGTGTAATAGGTCTCCACCTGTTCCACTTTGTGAATCTTGCACAAAAGTGATGTTTTTTTGTGTTTGATAGTAATTTTTGATTTGCCCTCCTAGTCCTTCAAAATCTGAAATAATGATAATTTCATTTACAAAACTAAATGATTTTAGATATTTTATGACATAATCAATTAGGGGTTTACCATTGATTGGGCTCATGGCTTTTGGAAAATATTCAGTATATGGTTTGCCTCTGGTTCCCTTGCCGCCTGCAAGAATTACAGCCTTCACAGCCTAACGGTATGATTTCTGCTTTCTTCTTCTTGCACCAGGTCCGCCAAATTTCTTTGGTTCTTTTCTTCTGGCATCACCACTGACTAGATATTTATCAAAATCAGTGATTCTTTTTCTAAGGTCTTCTCTAGTTGATTTTGGGAAAGGATGATCTTTTGGCTCTTTTTTGGATTTTGTCCATCCTGTTAGGGCTCTTGAAATTCCAGTTGCTATTGCACTGGCTTGACCCATAAAACCGCCGCCTCTAACTCTTACAGAAATATCAATTTTGTCTCTCAAATCTCCTGAAATTTCTAATGGTGCTAGAATAACTTCACGTGCTGTTTCTTGTGGAATCATTTCTACTGGTACATTGTTAATTCTGACTTTACCTTTTCCTTTGGTAATGTAAACATGGGCACTAGCTGTTTTTCTAGTTGCAAAATAGATTTCAGTTTTTGGAGTTGTCATTCAGTCCACCCAATTACTCTACATAATTCCCCAAGTACAGTATAGTTTGATGGGGTTTTTCTGATTTTAGCTTTTTCAAATTGAATTTTTTCAAGTGATTTAATTTCTTTAGGTGAACCAATGTATGTTCTAAGTCTTTGATGTGCTTCTTTTCCTGATGGCTTTCTATCAAATGGTAGCATTTGACGAATCATTTTTGCCATTAGTGTATCTGGTCTTCTGTAGTGGACAGGACCATGTTTGTAGTTGATAATACTGTTAATTTCTAAAAATTCTCTATATTCTTTAATTTGATTACTTCTTGTTCCACTCATCATGATTTTTTCACAGTTAACTACTGATACTCTGTTTCCTTGCATCAATAATTTTGCTACATTTGATGCTAGTCTTCCTGCAATGTGATCAGTTGCATCCACTACAATTGGTCTGTCTGTTCTAACAACAACTTCTTGTTTGGAAGTATTTGAATTTCTTCCAGCAGGTTTGTTAATTCTTCCATTAGCCAAGTAGAACTACTCCTTTACCTGTTGGGTTTTGTTCAATCAAATCTGAATGGGTGATTATTTTTCCACCTTTTTCAATGATTTTGGCTGCTGCAGAATTTGAAATTGAAAATGAGAATAATGTGATTTTATGAGCAATACTACCTGTTCCAAGTACTTTTCCTGGAAATACTACAATGTCGTTTTCTTTTGTTAGTTGACCGATTCTATTCAAGTTAAGATCTCTTCTTGCTACGGATGGTTTTAATGCATATTCTGCTAATTTAGCCCAAATTGGAGCATCATTTTTAGCTGATGCCTTTTTTAGATCTTTGGCCATATGTATAACGACTTGATTAGTCATGTGAATAATGCGGTTTGTAACCCAAATATAATGTCTATGCTTGAATTATGCTTCAACTTTGTCAATCATTTCTTTAAATTGACCTATTCTATTGCTGACTTCATCTACTCCTGAAATAATGATTTGTTCAGGTTTTAGTGCGCCAGTTGATTCTACTGTTAGAACTTTGACATCTTCCTTATCGGTATCTGTAAGTGTTGAGATGTTTGCAGAGTTCCATTTTGCATGTTCTGTTCCACGTCCTAGTCTGGCATAGCATTCCAATTTGATTCTTTGACCTGGTGCTAGTTGGACTATGGGAATTTTATCTGAAATTGGTTTAATTGAATCATCTTCTGAGGATAATTCATTTGTTAGTAATGTTCTGGTAACATCTGAATCTCCAGAGTCTAAAACTAACATTACTCTACAATTTGAGCATCCTGTTTCACTTCCACATCCGCATTTGGATGGTTCATTAAATCTGCTCAAATCTGTTGTTAATGGAATTAGTCCTAATCTATGTGCTAAACCTTCATCTGGTAATACTGATGAGTTCTCAATAATGTCAACTGTGTCCACTGCAAAAACTGGTACGCCGTTTAGACATACACGTCTAAGTGCATTTGCATATTGTAATGGTATGCCTTTGAGCTTTACAGCTATTTTCTGATCATCTTGACTAACAATCTCTAATGAGGACAATGAGCAAAATCTTCAAAATCCACATAAAAATCTAGCTGGTTTTAGGCATAATGGAAATAATCTCTTTTTATTTTGATTTGCCCAATTTCTCTAGATATGCTTAAGTTCACAATATGTGCATTTGATTTATGGATTTTGACAAGTTATTTTCTGATGTTTTAAACATTGATTCTGGTATTCGTTATGCTGCAGTCCAAAATAATACTGGCAAGATAATCACTGGAGGTTTTCGAGAAAACATCACCCCAATCCTAAATGATGAAGATCTCCAAATGATGCACTATTATGCATCTCAGAGATGGCAAACCAGAAAAAACATCGAACACAAGCTTGGTTCTGCAAAGTATGCGTTAGCTGAATATGATGAAATTAAAAGAATTTCATTCCCAATTGATGAAAAGCATTTGCTAATGGTTACAACTCAATTAAACTCTGATCACACAAATATCATTACCAAAGTTCTTGAATTGATCAATAATTCAAAATAATGTTCAAAGTCATCAAAATAACAATTAATGTTGCTATTACGTTAGTACAGATAAATAGCAAATCATAGTTATCTATTTTAGAAATGGCTGATGTAACACTTGTACGCTATTCTTTTGAAGGCGAAAAATTTGAAATCATGGTAAAGCCAGACCCTGCATTAGAATACAAGATGGGGAAGAAAAAAGACATATCTGCAGTTTTAGTTTCTGATGAAATTTACACCGATTCTGGTAAAGGTACCAGACCATCGGCTGAAAAACTACTCAAGGCCTTCAACACTGAAGACCAAACTGTGATTGCAGAAATTATCATGCAAAAAGGTGATCTTAATCTTACAACTGAACAAAGACGAAAAATGATAGAAGATAAGAAAAAACAAATTGTTACATTTATCGCAAAGACCTATGTGGATCCTAAAACTCACTTGCCTCATCCTCCGTTGAGAATTGAACAGGCAATGAAAGATGGCAGAGTTTCAGTTGATCCTCAAAAAAATGCTGAAGAACAGGTAAAAGATATTGTTGAGAGCTTGCGTTCAATCATTGCACTAAAAACAGAAAGCCTACAATTGGAAATTACGATTCCTGCACAGTTTGCATCACAATCATATGCCGTGCTAAAGTCTGCAGGTTCTCTAAAATCTGAAGAATGGCAAAATAACGGTTCTCTAAAAGCAATACTTGAAATACCCGCTGCAGCAAGGCCAAATGTGATAGACAGATTAGGTTCTATAACAAAAGGTTCAGCTACAGTCGAGGTAGTTCAGTAATGGATAACAAGAGAAAATATGTTATTCCAGGCGATGTAGTAACTACAGGACCATTTAGACCTGAACAAAATGTAATTTTAGAAGGCGAAAAGATAATTTCTACAACTATAGGAATTTCAGAAATTTATGAAGATTCTGTTAGAGTCATTCCATTAACTGGAAAATATATTCCAAAAATTAACGATCTGGTAATCGGTAAAGTTATTTCTCATACCTCATTGTCTTGGGAATTAGATATCAATTCATGTTATGTTGGATTTTTGCCTGCTCAAGACGTCTTTGGACGAGATTTTTCTGCTCATGCAGATGAACTATCATCCAAACTGAAAACTGGTGACTTGGTGGCTGCAAGAATAGCCAATTTTGATAGAACAAGAGACCCACTAGTTACCATTTCTGACAGAGATTTAGGTGCAATTGACTCTGGCGACTTGGTAAAAATCTCTCCTAGTAAAGTTCCAAGACTAATTGGAAAGCGTGGTAGCATGATTCAGATGATCGAAATGGCAACTAATGCTGCTGTGACTATTGGACAGAATGGCTGGGTAGTAGTTTCATGTGAGACTCCCGAGGGATTATTAAAGGCTAAAAAAGCAATTGAAATGATTAATGCAAAAGCACATGTTGCTAATTTGACTGATCAAGTGAAAGAAATGTTAGAAATAAAGGATGATGAATCATAATGGGCGGAAGAGACGCAACAATGGTCCTATTGGACGAGAATGGTATACGTTGTGATGGACGTAAAGTAGACGAAACACGACGAATCATGATCAAAGCCGGTGGACTAAAAAACGCTGATGGCTCTGCTTACATTGAATTTGGTGACAATAAGATTTTGGTCGGAGTTTTTGGTCCAAGAGATGTACATCCAAAACACATGTCAAATACTGATACTGGAATTTTAAGAGTTAGATATCATATGGAACCATTCTCTGTTGGTGAAAGAAAAAATCCTGCACCATCCAGAAGAGAGATTGAAATTTCCAAAGTAATCAAAGAAGCATTAGAACCTGCAGTAATGTTGGAAAAATTTCCAAGAACTGCAGTAGATGTATTTATTGAAGTTTTACAAGCAGATGGTGGAACTCGTTGTGCTGCACTAACTGCAGCATCCGTTGCATTAGCTGATGCTGGTATTCCGATGAGAGATATGGTTGCAGCAGTCGCAGCAGGAAAAGTTGCAGATACTGTAATTCTTGATGTTAACAATGAAGAAGACCAAGCAGGTCAAGCAGATATGCCAATAGGTTACATGCCAAGTCTTGATAAAATTACTCTATTACAATTAGATGGTGTTCTAACTCCTGAAGAATACAAAAAATGTGTTGATGTTGGAGTAAAGGGCTGCAAAGTCGTTTACGAATTACAAAAGAAAGCACTCAAAGACAAATACTTTGGAAACGGAGGAGACTAAAAATGACATCTGTATCTGTTCTTGATGAATTAAAGAAAGCACAAATCCTTGAATTGTTAGAACAAGGAAAAAGAGTTGACGGACGTGCACTAGATGAACCACGTGAAATTAAAATTGAAACTAATGCCATTCCAAAAGCTAATGGTTCAGCAAGAGTCTTTCTTGGTGAAACTGAAGTTATTTGTGGAGTAAAAATTCAACCTGATAGACCTTTCCCAGACACTGGTGATAGAGGTCTTTTCATCTGTACTGCTGAACTATTACCACTTTCTCATCCAACTGTTGAAACTGGTCCTCCACAACCACATGTAATTGAATTAGCAAGAGTTGTTGATAGAGGAATTAGAGAAAGTCACATGGTTGATGTTTCTCAACTAGTTATTGAGAAAGACAAATCCGTAATTGGTGTCTTTGCTGATAATGTGGTAGTTGATTATGATGGAAATCTATTTGATGCATGCTCTTATGCTGCTACAGCTGCTTTGCTTACATCAACAACTCCAAAATGGAATTGGATTGATGATAAACCAACGCTAGTAGAAGGTGAAGAAACTCCTTTGCCAATATCAACAATCCCTGTTTCTGTAACTATGGGAAAAATTGGCAGTCATATCATAGTTGATCCAAATGGTGATGAATGGGCTAGTATGGATGCTCGTATTACAATTACAAGTGATTCTGATGGCAATATTTGCGCTTTACAAAAAGGTGGCAGTGATGGATTCACACAGGATGAAATTAATCAATGTGGAGAAATATCTGTTAGAGTAGGCGCAAAAATAAGAGAAAAATTAAAAGAAGCCCAAAAAGGAAGTCAGTAAAATGGTTAAACACTCTAAAGCAAAAAAATCCCTTAAAGGATTAGGTGCTCGTTACGGAATTAAACTTAGAAAGCAATATTCTAAAGTTCATTTCACTTTAAAAGAAAAAAGAACTTGTCCTGAATGTGGTTCATCATCATTTGGACGTGATGCCGTAGGAATTTGGTCTTGTAAAAAATGCAGCTATAAAGTAGCTGGTACTGCATATGACGTTAAACTTTAGTGCAAAAATTACCGTTGATGCAAAAGATAAGACAAAAGCAATTTTTGATTCTGTAAATACTGACAATGAATTTTATCCAGAAAATCCTGTAAAAACTCAGATAATTTTTGATGAAAAAATTACCATCTCTGTAGAAACTAATCAATTACCTCATCTTAGAGCAAACTTGAATTCAACTCTTAGATTAATTCAGGCCAGCTATGATTCAATTGAATCGGTAAAGATATAATGAAACAAATTTTGTGATTAAATATGTCAGCAGGACAAATGCCACCATGGCTTCAAGAACAGATTATGAAGATGCAACAATCTCAACAGAATCTTCAATCAGTAATGACTCAAAAACAACATCTTGAAATTGAAAAAGCAGAAACTGAAAAAGCACTTGAGGAATTAAGAAAAGTTGCAGATGGCGATGCAGTCTTTAAACAAGCTGGTACAGTTTTGATTAAATCAAAAAAACAGGAATTAATTGATGAATTAGAAGAACGAATTGAAATGACTAAAACTCGCGCAACTGTTCTTGAAAAACAGGAGACCCGTCTAAAAGAATCTCTTAAAGAACAAGAAACAAAAATTACTGAAATGATGAAAGGCGGTTCTGCAAATGCACCACCAAATGCTCCACCTGTAGAAGACAATCCTAGAAAATAATTTTCCCAACATAGTTTCATACAAGATATTAACAATTCATTCCTAGTATTGCTGTGAATTTAGAAAATCTGAGAATTGTTGTAGATGAGAGAGAGCGAAAAAGTGGAATTCCTGATTTGCTAAAATCAATTGGATTGAATATTGAAATGAAAACACTTCCTATTGGCGATTATATTGTGGCTCCTGAAACCATTGTTGAGAGAAAAAGTATTCGTGACCTGATGGCTTCAGTTTTTGATGGACGACTTTTTGATCAATGTACAAGACTAAAGGAGCATTTTGATAATCCAATTGTTCTCATGGAGGGAAATGTTGATGAAATTGAAGAAATCACCGAAAACCCCTTGATTTTTTATGGTGCTATATCTAGGGTGGTTCTTGATTTTAAAATCCCTGTAATTCCTACTCCGAGTGCCGCACACACTGCCAAACTCTTAGTTTCTATGTGTTCTAGAAAAGATTCTGTACAAGGCCCATATCTAAAAAAGATCAAAAAATCTAATGATTTAGAAAAACAGCAACTATCTTCTCTTTGTAGCTTACCTGGAATTGGTGAAAAATTTGCAGTTAGAATGCTGACAAAATTTGGAACTCCTTTGAAAGTTTTTAGTGCAACTACTGCAGAACTTGCAAAAGTCGAAGGGCTAGGTGAAGCCAGGGCCAAGAAAATCAAAAAAGTACTAGACACAAAAAGCAAGCATCTCAAAAAATCAAATCAAAAAACATTACATGATTCATGATTTGATTAAATGTTCCTAATATTGAAAATAATATTTTGATATTTTAATCGTCGAGTTAAATGGAAACTGGTTTCTCTTTGAGTAGTTTTCTTTTTAGTGGCGTTCCACAAGCAGGACATTCTGTTCCGCTTGAATGATTGGTTCTACATCCAGGACAATAGTGAACCCATTTACCTACATCTTTAATTCCCTTAGTCATTATTGGGAGAATTACTAGTCCTAAATTTTTGGCAACATTTGAAATTGCAAAATCATCACTAATTATCTGGCCTTTCATTTCTATACATAATGCAATAATCGAAATATCTTGCTTTGATAATTGCGGGTAATCTCCTGTTTCTTTAGATGCTTTGATTGCATTTTTAGTTGATTCAGAATCTGGCTCTCTAATTTTCAATCTGTTTGTTTCAAGTAGGGTGCCTAATGCATCGTGATTTTTCTTTATGTGTTTAATTTCATCATAAACTAATGATGTTGTAAAACAATCTTCTGATGATCTAAATGGCACTCCTGCATAAAATGCACTTGCATCTAAAATTCTAAAATCCAAGTTTGCTCATCTGTCTTAGTCCTCTTTTCTTTAATCGTAAAAAGACTGCTGGTTTTTTGTATTTTTTGATGGTGATTGGTTCTTCATATCCTATTGTTTTAACAACTTGCGCATCCATTGCAATGTGACAATCATGTGAACAAACAATTTCTATTTTCTCATCTGGAACAATTAATGATGCCAATCTATACACTGGTGCAACTGGTGTGATGATCAAGACATCTAAACTTTCATGCAAAATTGGACCGCCTAATGAAAATGAATGTCCTGTAGATCCACTTGGCGTTGCAATGATTACTCCATCCATTTTTTGTTTTACTGTATCGTCTTGAAATTTTATTTTAATCTCTGCAGTTCTTGTCAAATTTGTTCTTGTAATGTAAATTTCATTTAGTGCTGGAGGGAATTCCTTTCCTCCACAAGATGCTATAACTCTGGTTCTTTTATCCAAAAAGAAATTATCTTTTAAAATTTGTTCAATTGCATCATCAATTTCGTCAATTGTAATTTCTGCTAAAATTCCCCTGTTCCCTCCTACGTTAATTGTTAAAATTGGAGTTTCATTTTCTAAATTCCTAAAAACTCGAAGCGTGGTGCCATCTCCACCAAGAGTAATGACTAGATCTAGTTTTTCTTTTTTTAACTCTTCTAGAGTTTCAAATTGTTTTGCACCTTCCACCTCGATTGGAGAAATTGTAAACACTTTTGCCTTTTTTGCTAAAAGTTTTTTTGTAACATCTTTGGCTGCTTGCTCTGAATCCTTAGAACCTACTTTGCTCACTACGGCCACTTTTTGTAATTTCAAGCAGTTCTTCTGAATCTTATTTACTTAAAAATGATATTTTTAGCATTTTTTTGAAAAACAAATAAGTATGAAAACAAATTTGTTGAAATTATGAGTTACGCACACCCTGAAGTTTTAGTTGATACTGATTGGGTATCACAAAATCCTCCTAATGAAAATAGAAAATTAGTTGAAGTTGATTATGATCCTGTAAATGGATATCAAAAAGGCCACATTAGTGGCTCTAGCTTAATCTGGTGGAAACGAGACATTAATGATCCTGTTACACGAGATATTATCAGTAAAAAAGAATTTGAAGCATTAATGTCCAAAAATGGAATTACTGCAGATACTGAAGTTATTCTTTATGGTGACTTTAACAATTGGTTTGCAGCATTTGTTTTCTGGGTTTTCAAAATTTATGGACACGAAAATCTAAAAATTATGAATGGTGGACGAAAAAAATGGGAATTAGAAAATAAAGATTATACTACTGATGAACCTCAAATAGCTGCAACAAATTACATTGCACAGCCTCCTGATGAAGGATTACGTGCATATCTGTTTGATGTAAGTCGTGCATTAGGAAAAGAAGATACTGTCATGGTTGATGTAAGATCACCTGCAGAATTTACTGGTCAAATCACTGCCCCTCCTGAATATCCAATGGAGCATGCACAAAGAGGCGGCCATATCCCAGATGCAAACAACATACCATGGGCAACTGCAGTCAATGATGCTGATGGCACATTCAAAGCAGTTGAAGAGTTAAGACAAAACTATGAACCAAAAGGTGTTACTCCTGACAAGGATGTAATTTGTTATTGTAGAATTGGAGAGCGTTCTTCACACAGTTGGTTTGTATTGAAATATCTACTTGGATACCCAAGAGTTCGAAACTATGATGGTTCTTGGACTGAATGGGGAAACATGATAGGAAATCCTGTGGAAAAATAAATTGCTTTTAGACCTTCCTGTTCTTGAGAAAGGTACTTTCTATTTTATCAAAGACGGTGAATTTGATATTATTCTCGAAGACAAAACAAAGCGTGGTCTTGAGATTAAAGAAACATCTATTGATGAAAAAATTAATGTCAAAGCCGATAAAGGAATGATCCATGATATGGATGGGATTGGCCATTGGGTTCCAATTCGTTGGTATTTTTCAAAGGATTCCTATGATCTCTCTCAGGTAGTAGTACATGCAGAATCTATGGAAAAAAAATACACAGAACTACGAGAACTCACATGTCCTGACGATGACGACTGATAACCTTTTTATCTAAAATAAATTTAGTAGAGACAGATGTCCTTACTTCTTAAAGATCGAGTATGGTCAATGGAAGCACCAACTGCAAAACGTGGCGTATATCCTTTACATGGATTCAAACTTGGACTTTACAGATTACCAATTAAACTTGAAGAAGTCGCAGAGCTGAAATCTGTCCATGATGGACTCAAAAAAGCATTTGAAATGGACATGTATGCTGATAGAATTTACGCAACATATCGTTGGAAAGAACAAAACATGGATGATCCTGATGCAAAAGGATACGAAGAAGTTGACTTGTCAGTTACTGTAGAAATTGTGACAGGTGAAGTTGTAGATATTATTTATCAAATTTTCCCAATTGAAAAATTCGGTGATCCTAATTGGGTCAAAGATTATAGAAAAAAGGCAGACCATTTTGCTAAAATGATCATTGATACAATTTTACGAAACACCATTTTGGCTGACAAACTAATTTCCTATTATGCTAAAACTGAAAAAATATCTGAAATTGCAGCCATTCAAAAACTAGAAGAATTAACTCCTCTTGCAAAAATTGTTCTGGGTGCAAAACCAAAACCAGTTGAGGCAAAAGAAGATGATGAAGAAGAAGATGATGGTGAAATTGAAATTCCTGATGGTGCAAAACCTGGACCAATTGATGTTGATTATAAATCAAAAATGAAACAAACTACAGCATATGAGGCCCCTGAACACACAATCAAAACTTGGGGTAGACGAGGTACAAGTAATGGTATCATGGGTGTATGGGGAGAATTTGTTTCAGTAGATTATGATATTTGTATTGCAGATGGTGGATGCATTGAAGCATGCCCTGTAGGAGTTTACGAATGGTTTGATACTCCTGGAAATCCTGCATCTGAACAGAAACCATTAATGTCAAAAGAACCAGATTGTATTTTCTGTCTTGCATGTGAGGGTGTTTGTCCACCACAAGCAATCAAGATCTATGAGCAAAAATAATCTAAATTATTTACAAGTATAAATAGCGATAAATAATATTGTGAAATTAGGGATATGGCAATTAATCCTTTCACATCATTTGTATTTGATTTATTCATCATTTCGGCAATTATTATCACAGCATACACTGTTAATTTCTATTATCTGGCATTTCTTTCTAGAGTAAGAAATGAAGTTCGCCCTACTGTTGATTGGGGGACGCCTACTGTAACTATACAATTACCTATTTACAATGAAAAATATGTTGCAAAAAGACTAGTAGATTCAGTATGTCATTTGGATTATCCTAAAGACAAAATGCGAATAATGGTATGTGATGACTCTGATGATGATACTGTTGAACTACTTCAAGATGTGGTTGATGATTATAAAAAACAAGGATTTCAAATTGAGCATGTTAGACGTGGAACAAGAAAAGGGTACAAGGCAGGTGCGTTAAAACATGCAATGAAAACAACTGATACAGAGCTTGTTGCTATTTTTGATGCTGATTTCATCCCTCCTACTTGGTTTCTTAAAAGAGCGATTCCACATTTTTCAAAATCTGATATTGGATTGATTCAGTGTAGATGGGGGCATGTTAATGAAAATTATTCTACAATCACTCAAGTCCAGGCCCTAAGTATTGATTTTCATTTCCTTATAGAACAAAAAGCAAAAAGCAACTCTCATCTCTTCATGAATTTCAATGGTACTGCCGGAATTTGGAGACGTGAGTGTATTGAAGATGCTGGAGGATGGCACACTGCTACACTTGTTGAGGATCTTGATTTGAGTTATAGAGCACAAATGAAAGGTTGGAAATGTGTATTTTTACCTGATATTGTAGTTGATGCTGAATTACCTGCTCAAATGAATGGTGCCAAACGTCAACAATTTCGTTGGGCTAAGGGTTCTATTCAGTGTGCAATAAAATTACTTTCTGATATTGGTTTAAAACGAAATGTTGCAATAGAGGCAAAAATTCAAGCGTTCATTCAACTTACTCGTCACATTGTTTATCCTCTAGTGCTGATACAATTTTTGACTTTGCCAATCTTACTGGCTGCTGAGGTCAACCTCTATGTAGTTAGTGTTCTTCCTGCAATTACCATTGCAACATATCTTGCAATGGGGCCTGGTGCATATCTAATTGTAATACGTGGCATGTATCACAAGTCATGGAAGTCAAAAGCAAAATTACTTCCTGCACTACTTGTCTATAATGCTGGGTTGTCTGTAAACAATACTGTTGCAGTTTTTGACGCTGTACTTGGAAAGAAAAATGAATTTCATAGAACTCCAAAATATGGTCTAGTGACAAAAAAAGATGATTGGAGAGACAAGGCATACAATTTACCATTTACACAAACAACTCTATTGGAAATATTTTTTGGCGTTTATGGGATAATGGGAATTTTTATTTCGATATTTACAAGTAATCCTGTCTTTATACCAATTATTGCCATTCAAACACTGGGATTTTTCTATATTTCTTACATGAGTTTGTCTCACACTCGCTTCAAAAGAAACAAATCTGTAAGTGGCAAGTCTATGACCAAGAAAGAAAAAACAGCTAATACTATTTACAAACTTGCAATGATTGGAATTGTTTCAATAATTGTTTTTGGTGGTTACATGGCAGTTTCTGGTTATAATACTGACATTTACCCTCTAGATAGAATCCGAGGAAATCTTGATGGAGTCATGTCTTCTTCTGATCCTGCCATAATTCGTGATCATTTGGTAGCAATTCAAACTGATTTGGATTTGGTGATGGCAAATATTCCTGAAATAACTGATAAAAATGGAAACGTTATTGCCAAAAATCCTGTTTGGATATTTGGAACAGAATCTACTAACTTTCTTAGAATTCAAAATAACATAGATACAATGTTTGCCGGATTAGATGAAATATCTTCACTCTCAAAAGACAACTCTGCATATCATACTGGAATGTTGGATATCAACGACAGGGCATTATTATTAAAAATCAACATAATGGATGCAACTCCATACATGTATGTTAGTCCTGCAAACATGATGTTCAGTGTTATCTGGATTGCAGCAATTATTGGAATCTTTGCAATGTTGAAAAGAAAGAAAGAAAATCTCCAAAAAGTTGATTTGACACATGATATTCCTTTGAAAACAAATTAATTTCATTTCTGGAAATTCCATTGAATTTTTATGTGTCTGAGAAGTAATTTACCTAATGCCTGAATTTGGTACAATTGCATTGGTTGTCTTCGCTGTTGCAATAGTGGGTATCATAGCAGTTACTGCAAAATCAAGATTAACTTCAAATAATGTAACACCTGATGTTGGTGGTAAAACAACAATGTCTGGTAATGTCTACAAACTTGCAATGATTGGAATTCTTGGGATAATTGTTTTTGGTGGTTACATGGCAGTTTCTGGTTATAATACTGACATTTACCCTCTAGATAGAATCCGAGGAAATCTTGATGGAGTCATGTCTTCTTCTGATCCTGCCATAATTCGTGATCATTTGGTAGCAATTCAAACTGATTTGGATTTGGTGATGGCAAATATTCCTGAAATAACTGATAAAAATGGAAACGTTATTGCCAAAAATCCTGTTTGGATATTTGGAACAGAATCTACTAACTTTCTTAGAATTCAAAATAACATAGATACAATGTTTGCCGGATTAGATGAAATATCTTCACTCTCAAAAGACAACTCTGCATATCATACTGGAATGTTGGATATCAACGACAGGGCATTATTATTAAAAATCAACATAATGGATGCAACTCCATACATGTATGTTAGTCCTGCAAACATGATGTTCAGTGTTATCTGGATTGCAGCAATTATTGGAATCTTTGCAATGTTGAAAAGAAAGAAAGAACAACTCCAAAAAGAAGATGAAATAGGAATTTAAGGAATATTTAGGTCTCTTCTAATTTCGTCAACTGCTCTAATACCGTAAATGTCTCTTACTTGCTGAATTCTAATTGATTCTTTTAGCATGTCTCTTCCTATCGCATTGGTCAAAATTGAATATACGTCACTAAACCTAACTTCCCATTTGTCTGCACAATCTAATATTTTACTTACTGCCCACTGTCTTACTTCATGAGGCAATGGAATTTTTTCTCCGGATTCAATTGAAATTTTATCAAACAAGTTGACAATGTCTGCAGTCTGTGATGCCATTTTCTCAATGTCTTTTGAAACCCCATACTTTGATTCTGCATTCATTCTAATGTTTGATTGATACTCTGATAGTTTTAACAATGCCATTATTTCTTTTGATGAATCATCAGATGCCTTACTTGTGACATCTTTGACTGATTGTAATTCTTGAAATAGTTTATCGGATTTTTTATGAAATTCTATTGTAGATTCATCTTGTCTTTTCAGTGTGTCTGAAACTGATGATATTTTTTGTTCAATACTATTTGTCTTTTCAAATACATTCTGTTTGAAATTGGAAACTTCTTCTTGAACTGATTTGAGTCCTTCCCCTACAAATGCTGTGGAATCTGCTCTCTGTGCAAGTGCTCCTATTTCAGTCTCAATTTTATCAATCTTACCGCCTAAATCTTTGATAGACTCTAGGCTCAAATTATCTACAGAACTTGCTTTTGATGCAATATCATCAAACTGTTGTTTGAGACCGTCAATTACTCCTCCTAATGAATCAATTTTTGATGCTTTAGATGAAATCGCATCAATTGTAATTTTGATTGCATCTAATTCTGCATTAAGATTTGAACTAGATGATACTCCATCAGAAATTCTTCCCAACTCTTCTTTGAGACTTTCGATAATTTGAGAGCCTGTATCTAATTTTGCAGTTTTTCCTGAGATTTCTTCGATTGTATTTTTTAGACTATCCATCTCAGAACCAATTTCTAAAAATGAATCTGTCTTGCCTGAAACCTTTCGTAAATCGTCTCTTACCTCATCAATTCTTTGAGCAATTTTAATAATCATTTGAGAATTGTTTTGAATTGAATTCATACTGTCTTCTACTTGCTGTGACAATTCTTGAGGTTTTGATGTTTTTTGTAATTCAGAAATTCGACTGATTTCTTTTTCTAATTTTGCTGTTTGATCATTAATCTTATTTACTAGATTTGACTGTGTTCTGACTTGATTTAATCCTGAGAATAGTTTTTGAGTATCATCTTCTATAATGTTAATCTGTTTTGATTGTTTTTGAATGTGCTCTAATGTTAATGCTAATGTGTCGATCATTCCTTTCATTGAAACCAGGACTTTTTGATTTTCCCCAAAGATTTTTGACATTACTTTGATCTCCTTTTGTAATGCTTTGTTAGAATCTGAAACTGATGCTACTTTTTTTAATAATATTGATGGGCTTGGCTCTTTCTTCGTTACTTTTTTTGCCTTGGGCGTGGTTTTCTTTGTAGTTTTGACAGCCATGTAAATTCAATTAAAAATTTAAAGATAAAAAAGTTGGGTGTGAAATAAAAAATGTAAAGAGTTACTTGTTTACAACTTCTGGTTCATGAAGTAATTCATGAAATGTCTTTTCAGCCAAACCATTTGCTGTATCGATAAACCCTTGTGGACAATATTCACATTGAATCATATAGTACGGTATGGTACCGTACTATTAATAGTCAGGTGATTACAAAGTAACCAAGTATGCAGTCAGATACCCCAGGTCATATCTCTTCATTTAATTCAGTAGACCTAATCATCACTCTGCATATCGTTTATCATGTTTGGGCATAAAGAGGTTAAAGATTTTGTAAATATGTGAGCCTGAGATTTGTTGGTAAATTATTTTCAAATGGATAATCCGTAATGATTTTTAAACAAATTTGATTACTGATAGCATGCAAAACCTTCCACTTCAACTAGATTCAAGTGGAATTCATAGTACACTCAACAATACTGTAACTACTCTAATTGAACAAATTACCCCTGAATTGCCTCACACAAGTTTTGTTACCGATTTAGCATTCATTATGATTATTGGCGCTGTTGTAACTCTAGCTTTTTTTAAAATAAAACAACCATTGATCATAGGCTATCTTTTTGCAGGAATGTTGATTGGTCCTCTTTCTCCATTTTGGTCTTGGGTGTTACCTGAAGGCGGTCCTTCCACTGATGTTATAGGAGGTGTTGGAATTTTGTCTGATATTTCTGCATTGAATCTTTTTGCTGAAATTGGTGTCATCTTACTTTTGTTTGTAATTGGTATAGAGTTTCCATATGCAAAAATCAAAAGTATTGGACGAGTTGCTGTTGGTGTTGGGACTATAGGATTGTTTTCTACCATGGGTGTTTTGTTCTATACTGCTACTGCACTTGGATTGAACTTTATGGATGCTCTGTTTATTTCTGCAGCCTTGTCTATATCCAGTACTGCAATTATTGTAAAATTATTAGAAGATATGGGAAAAATCAAAAAAGAATCCTCTATTATGGTTCTTGGTATTTTAATTGTTGAAGACGTAATTGCAGTAATTCTGATTTCTTCATTGCAATCAATCGCTCTAGTTGGTACTGTATCAATAGAATCTATCATTGTAGTTGTATTGGTTGCAACTGGTCTTATTGTAGGTACATTTACTATTGGAACTCGCGTAATTCCTCCTTTAATTGATAGGGTTGCCGCAGCAGAACATCGTGAAATTTTACTACTTAGTGTCCTGGGTCTTTGTTTTGGTTATGCATTATTTGCAAATATTGTGGGACTATCTGTAGCAATTGGAGCATTTTTGGCAGGGGTTTTAGTCGCAGAATCAAAATCTGCAGAAGTAGCCAAGTTACTTTCTAGTCCCATTAAAGACATGTTTGTTGCAATATTTTTCATTTCAGTTGGTGCATTGATGGATGTTTCACAATTGGAAAATTATATTTTTGTAGCAATTGCTTTGATTGCAGTTGCAACTGGAATGAAATTTGGAGGCAACATGATTGGAAATTTCATTTTCAGACAGAAACGTGGTAAGGCACTTCGTTCTGCATTTACTTTGGCAGCCCCTAGAGGGGAATTCTCTATTGTCATTGTAAAAGTTGGAGTCGATATAGGTGCAGTTAGTGCCTTCTTGTTCCCTCTAGTTGGTATAATTTCTATCATCACTGCTTTCATTTCTCCCTTCTTGATGAAAACAGGTGACAAGGTAATTCCTGCATTGGAAGATAAAGAAAATGTCTGATGAACTAAAACAATTCTTAGATCGAGTGCATCCTGGAATCACTACTTTTGATTTTGAAGGAAATGAGACTCCTTGCATTGAATTGGATGAGAAAAAATATGATGAGATGTTGTCAAAAGTTGCAGGGCAATCATTGTCAATTAACACTGATTTGAATATTTTACAAGATGGATTGGGCAATGCATTCGTTGAAGTAAAATTAACTTTTTCAAAAGGCAATATCACTGAAACATTCTTGGTAAATGCAAAAACACATCTTGCTTTTTTCCAATCTCTTGCAAAAACATCGATGTTGGCCCTTACTTCTCCAAAATCTAATTATGGGAAAGATAAGGTGTTTATGATTCAATTACCGCGTCCAGAAAAAGCCCATGATGCTCTTGAAATTATTAAAAACGCACTAGTTCCGAAGAATCAATAAAGTGGTGCAGTTACCGGGATTTGAACCCGGGTCACGTACTTGGCAAGCACGAGTACTAACCAGACTGTACTATAACTGCAACAA
>JACNFR010000021.1:0-3367 GCA_014384555.1 Candidatus Nitrosopumilus sp.
AGTATACCCGCCTTGCACGCGGGGGGTCACGGATTCAAATTCCGTCCGGTCCACTCTTCAACCCTTCCGATCTATGCTGATATTCAGACTTCTGGATGGATTTAAATAGGATAAGTTTCCGTTTTTTCGTATGGCAAGTGCAGTAGACGGATGGCCCGTATTTATTCCCCTCATTGTAGGTCTAGTTCCAGGTTTAATTTACTGGTTAGCAATTACCGCAAAGAGAAAATAAAATTACATCTTTTTTCAATTTATTTTTATTCACTTAACATTTAGTGTAAACTGGGTTTAACGTTGTTACCTTTCTTGTTCACTATTTGATATGTTACCTGAAATTAATCTCCAATTATACAGGAAATTATGTTCAAAGTAATTTTATGTACATTTTTGATTCTGCTTTTAGTTCCTTTTTCAGAGGCATTTTCTGCAGAGAGTACTGACACTCCATCCACACTCACACTATCTATTAACGAAGATAATATCCATGTCTATCAAGATTCAGATGGACATACTGTCGTGGTTGGACTAGTTGAAAATAATAATTCTCTAACTCCTGTAACTGGTGTCCAAATTCAAGTAAATTTCTATGATGATACCAACCCTGTTCCTTTAGAGGTTGTACAGGGAAATACTATCCTTGAAGTAATTTCGGCAAATGGCAAATCTCCATTTTCAATCCGTTCTGCAAGTCCAAATCCTCAAATCACACAGGCCTCAGTTTCACTTAGTAGTCCACCTGTCCCTTCTAATCCAAAACATTCTGGACTAACTGTATATTCAACTGATGTCTTTTTAGATGATTCATTTAGATTTTCAGGCATTCTACAAAATGGTGGTGCTCCAAATTCCAACACCAATGTCTATCTTGCATTTTATGATGGATTTGAACCATCCAGAATTCTTGGAGTATCCACAATAGAACTTGGTAATGTGGGCCCTAATGCTGAGGTCTTCTTTAATCTTGATGAAGTGATTGATTCAAGAGCTGTAGGATTTTTCTTGTTTGCTGAATCTAACATTTTCAGTTCTAACTTTGTTGATATCAAAATTCCTCCACGTCAAATAGTTGATAAATTAATTACTATTTCTGATGTATCCGTTGAGGATTCTAATGGAAATACACTATCTGAGCTTAGTGTTGGCTCACCTGTTCATATTAAGAGTGAAACTTTGATTCAATTTGCATCAGAAGAGTCTGATGAAACAGCATACACTTACTATGTTCAGGTTAAAGAATCTGGCAAGATGCCCTATGTTGAATATATTGGAAAATTTGATGGGCGATTTATTGGAACAGGAATACAAACACAAACAATTGATTGGATTCCAGAAAAAACTGGATTATTCTTCATTGAAACCTTTGTCTGGGATAGAAATAATGTGCCCATTGCAGAACAAGGTCCATTTGTTTTGATAATTGTGAATTAGAAATATTTCATTACCTTCAATACTCACTCACCGTTTAAATGCCGAAACAAATGTACTATGTTGATTATGATATCCAAGAATATTTTCGTTCTTTCTATAATCTCATTGATCCTCGTATTCTCTTCTGGACAGGTAGTTTTGGGATATGGTGGAGCCCCTGAACAAAGCAGTTCTAATAATTACACTGTAGAGATAATTTCTGATAATGAATCATACTCTATTGGAGAATCTGTGACATTTTCTGGCAATGTAAACAAGTATGATGCAGATAGAAGTTTACGAATTTCAATTTTTAGTGGAAGTAATCTGGCTGTAACTCAAAAAGTACCTGTAGATATTGATGGTACCTTTTCATATGTTGTACCTCTGAATGAAAAATTTAGTGATGGTAAATTTACAGTCAAGGCTCAATATGGAAATACAAAAACAACAATTGCAATCATTTCGTTTGTAGTAAATTCTAATGATAATATATCATCTCAAAATGATAAAATCCCTGATTGGGTTAAGAACAATGCTGGATGGTGGGCTGCTGGTGATATAGATGACAGTTCATTTGTACAAGGTATTCAATTCTTAATCAAAGAAAATTTTATGAAAATTCCCATAACTGAACAAGGTTCATCATCTCAAAATGATAAAATCCCTGATTGGGTTAAGAACAATGCTGGATGGTGGGCTGCTGGTGATATAGATGACAGTTCATTTGTACAAGGTATTCAATTCTTAATCAAAGAAGGATTCATGAAATTATAAAAATAATCTTTGATTTAGACTCAAAACATACTAGTAGATTTATTTTCAAAGACTATTATCAATTAACATGTCAGAATTTTCTCTTGTAGCGATGGGGGGAACCTTTGATATTATCCACAGAGGCCATCTAACTTTACTATCAAATGCATTTGATATTTCTGATAAGGTAATCATAGGATTAACCAGTGATGAATTTGCCACCAAAAAAGGAAAAATTCCAATCAACACATATGATCAACGTTTAAAAAATTTGGAATCTGCAATTTCCAAAGAATTTGGAAACCCATCTTTTCAAATTAGTAAATTAGATAATGATTTTGGACCTGCTGTTTTAGAGAAAGAAGTTGAAGCTTTGATTGTGAGTGATGAAACAAGCAATCAAGGAGTTGTTTTGAACAAATTGAGGCAAGAACGAAATTTACTTCCAGTTAGAGTCGTAGTTGTTCCTATGTTTTTGGCAAAAGATGGAAGTAGAATATCTACAACTAGGATCAAAAATTCTGAAATTGATATCGAAGGAAACTTGTCATGAATTGACAAGTAGCTTGTAGAACTTTGAGTAATTCGAATAAAACAAAATTCTAAGATTGAGACTCATGGCAATCATTAACCACATGATGAAAAAAATTGATACTGATGTTGCTAATCTCAAACAGGGATTACACCCTCAAAATCTCTCATACTGGTATGATAAAATTATAAAAGAAACAATTGAAATGGCTCCCCCTTGGCTTCAGGATAAAATCAAGGTTCATCAAGATCCTGTTCTTACAATGAAATTTAATTTAGATATTTCAAAACGTGCTGTACGATATTTTATGATTGTAGTTGATAATAATGTAGATGATATGCCATATTCCACAAAACTCTATTTTCTTAAAGTGCAAGAAATAATGTCCACTGAAATGGATAAATCCCTAGTTTAATGTGATTTTTTTATTCTAGGCACAAATCAAAGCTCTAAGTATCTATAACCATTTGATCTCAAATTCTCTATCCATGGACCTATACAAATCAAAATACTCTGATGGAAAAACAGATGGAAGAAATTCTAGACGAGAACGTGAAACATCTCGCTCTTTTAGAAATTCTGGTGACACAAGAGGTTCACGTGATGAATCTACAACTGTAACTTGTGCTGATTGTGGAAATCAATGTACAGTCCCATTTGTTCCAAGAAGTA
>JACNFR010000021.1:3502-6753 GCA_014384555.1 Candidatus Nitrosopumilus sp.
AGAGGTTCAAGAAATGACAGAGGTTCAAGATCTCCTAGACGAGAATCTGGTAGAGATAATTCTAGATCTAGTAGACCACGAAATGATAAATTTTTGAGAAAACGAGAAAGTTTCTTTTCTGGTGGTTCAGACAAATTTTTTGAAACAATTAAAGAAAAATTATATGAAATTTTAGGTGGAAAAATCTGTTCTAATTGTGGTTTTAAAGATGAAAGGGCATTGGGAATAAGCCCAATTTCTGAAGATGTTACTTCTGATAATTCTGGCCGTGGTGGGGATGCTGCCTCATGGGGAAAATATATTTCAGCACCAGATCTTGCTAGAGAAGAATTAAAGGTATTTTGCTTAAATTGTAATCAAATTAGAGAACCTACGCCAAAATCCACAGAAGACAGATCAAGACCAAAATCAAAAAAGAGTAAATATTTTCCTAGATAATTAGTAAAATCATCTTTGAGAATTTGTTAACACTTTAATTATAATTATTTTCAAATAAATACATGAATGGTGATTTCAAGGCATTAGGAATTTCCCTAATTGTTGTTGTTGGAATTGTAACTGCATATACTATTTTTGGCCTATAGCATTACTCTTTTACTATCTTTACAATATTTTCAATGATTTCAGTTGAAATTAACGTGTGTTCCTTATCTATGACTGATTGAATAAAATCTGCAAAACTCTCTACATTTTCTTCATCTTTAAGCAATATACTGTGGGCTGATTTGTCTTTCAATGAAACTATTAATTCATTTTTGACTATGTTTAGAATTCCTGTGATGTAAGTTTCTTTTCCATCTTTTATGAAAATGAGGCTGGCTAGTTTTCGAGCCTCATATTTGTCATCACACGTGATACTGATTTTCATTTATTCTCAAATAGAAATTGGTCTAACTGGTCTTTAGCTTTCTCTCTATTCTCTTGATGAACTGCAAGAAATGCATTAATTTTTTCAATCAAAATTACCTTTAATTCCCCTGAAAGTAACTTTCCAGATTTATAATCTTCATAAATTGTTTTTAATTTATCATCATCTGGTTCAAAAAATATTCTTAGATATTGATATGAAACATCAATGTCTGGATTCCCTCCTAGTTTTCTATGCTGTTCAATATCTGGTTGTCCTCCTGAAAATGCGTGTTTGTTAATTTTCTTTTTTACCTCATCTGGAGAATCAGTTGTGTATATCGTACCTTTTTCATCTGAGGCTGACATTTTTCCACCTGGTCCTTCTAAAGCTGGAATCATAATATTGTGAATTAATGCAGGTTTTTGTTTTCCAATTTTTGGTGCAATATCTCTAGTTAATCTAAAGTGAGGATCTTGATCAACTCCTAATGGGATTAGGACGGGTTTATCTTCAATAAAACATGGGGCTGATTGTAATGATGTGTAAAAAATCATTCCAATGTTTGTATCATTTGTAAATCCGAATGTTGCTTTTGTATTTGAAAAATTAATTTTTTTTGCTACTTGGGCTGCAATTGGATATAATGTTTGGATATTTCTCGTGTTGATGATGATTTTTGTTTTTTCAGGTTTGAAACCTAATGCAATAAAGTCTAAAGCATTTTCATATGCAAATTTACTAGTTTCTTCTAAAGTAAGATCCGATTTTGAGTAAAATTTCTCATCATCTGTAAGCTGGAAATACATGTTAACATCAAACTTTTCTTGTAGCCATTTTGCAAACATCCATGGCACCAAATGTCCAATGTGTGTGTGACCTGATGGACCTCTTCCTGTATATAGAAAGAATTTGTTACCTTTCTCATATTCATCTAATATTCTAGTCATTTCTCTATGGGAAAAGAAAATACCTCTTCTTAGCATAAAATGGTCTTCACCTGTAATTCGCTTGATTCTCTCGAGTAAATCTGAAGAAATTTTTTCAGTACCAAATTGCTTGATTAATTTGTCATAGTCAATATCGCCCTCAACATGCCAAGGAGTTACAATAAAGTCGTCAGCTGACATTCATCTTGACTTAGGTTAAGGTTTAAAAAGTCTTTTTCGGATTCTTTGCTGTTGTCGCAAGTTTTTCATGAAATTGAAAAAAAAATTATTATCTCTTTGAGAGAGAATCCCAAACAAACTCCTGAATCATTAGAAAAATCTACACAACTTTTACCTGATCAAATTAGACGAGGGATTGAGTGGCTAAAATTAAAAGATTTGGCAATTGTCACTGAATCAAAATCAAGTGTTATTAGTTTAGGAAAAAATGGTATTGAATCTTTTCAAAAAGGATTACCTGAAAGAAGATTACTTAATTTACTAAAGGATGGACCAAAAAAATTATCTGATTTACAAAAAGAACTAGGATTTGTTTTTGGACCTTCGATGGGATTGGCTCGAAAAAATAATTGGGTAGATGCAACATCTGATGAACTCTCTGTCAAAAATCCTCCATCAGAACTTCCTGGAGAAAAAACTCTCAAACTTATTGGAAATGAAAAATTATCTGTAGATAAACTAGATACTAATGATTTGGCTGGACTTTTGAAAAGACCTGATTTTATTATTGAAGATGTAATAAAGTCTAAAGAAGTCATTCTGTCTGATTCTGCAAAATCTATAGAACTTTCAGACACTCAAGGTGAAATTGATGTTGAAGCTAAAGTTCCACAAGTTTTTGTTGCAAGAACTCATCCTCTAAAAGACACTATAGATGAAATTCGTGAAATATTTGTTACATTAGGTTTTTCTGAAATTTTTGGAAACATGACTCAATCAAGCTTTTGGAACTTTGATGCTCTGTTTACGCCGCAAGATCATCCTGCAAGAGAATTACAAGATACATTTTATTTAGATAAAATAAATGCCAAAAAAATTGGAACTCCTGAACAAATTAGAAAAGTTTCTGAATCACATAAGAAGAATTGGCGTTATCAATGGGATATCAACGAAGCAAGAAAAATGGTTTTAAGAACTCATACTACTTGTGTGACCATCAAACATTTAGCTGAACAGAAACCTGATGAGGCACGAATTTTCTCACTAGGCCGTGTATTTCGTAATGAGAAAGTCAGTTACAAACATCTTGTAGAATTTAATCAAATTGAAGGTATAGTGGTTGGAAAAGATGCTAATTTGAGAAATTTAATGGGAATTCAAAGAGAATTTTACAAACGAATTGGAATCACTAAAATAAAATTTTGGCCTACCTTTTTCCCTTACACCGAACCATCTTTACAAACTATGGTGTATAATGAAAAATTAGGAAAATGGATTGAATTATTTGGAATGGG
>JACNFR010000020.1 GCA_014384555.1 Candidatus Nitrosopumilus sp.
CTTAGTATCAATCCGATAGCAGTCAGGTCCGGCAGGATCAACCGGATTCTGAATATTATTTTTGTATTTTGATTATTGAAGTACACATCTTGTACTTTAATTGGAATTGACGGATGCACATAATCTTCACATTTCAGATATTGATCTTGCAATCAAATCCTCATTCTTGTATGCGTAACTGGAGGCCCATGAATCACAAAGTGGCATCTTGCCATACTTCATCACGAGCGCCGCCTATTGCGTTACGTATGCAGAAGCCAACAAAGCCAGAATCCATATAAACCATACGTGAAATTATGCCTGATCGGGCCTAAAAATTGTAAAAATTACATATTTTTTAGGGTCATTCTCCCTCAAGAAGAGAATTAGAAAGGTCAATAGTTAAAATGACAGATCTTATTTTGAAAGTTGCTTTTGAGTAACTACCTGTCTGAATACAAAAAGAAAACAAAGACATCAGCAAAAATATTTACAAAGTCATCCAGACTTCACGTAAATGGTGTTTCTCATAACATACGATATTATGAACCATATCCATTTGTTGTAAAATCATCCAAAGGAACAAAACTTGTAGATGTAGATAACAACAAGTATACAGATTATTGGATGGGCCATTGGAGTCTCATATTAGGACATGGACAAAAAAATGTCAAAGAGTCATTACAAAAACAAATTGAAAAAAGTTGGATGTATGGAACAGTAAACGAGCAGACAGTAAAATTATCAGAATTAATTTCAAAAGCAGTTCCAGTTGCAGAAAAAATCCGTTATGTTACATCAGGTACAGAAGCTACAATGTATGCAGTAAGATTATCTCGTTCAGTAACTGGGAAAAAAATTATTGCAAAAATTGATGGAGGATGGCATGGATATACATCAGATTTACTAAAGAGTGTAAACTGGCCATTTTCAGAATCAGAAAGTAGTGGGGTAGTAAATGAAGAGAAAATTGTTTCAATCCCATACAATGATTTAGAAGAATCACTAAAAATTCTAAAAAAACATTCAAAGGATTTAGCAGGAGTAATTATTGAACCAGTGCTTGGGGGTGGAGGATGTATTCCAGCTACACCAGAATATCTTAAAGGAGTTCAAGAGTTTGTTCATAAAAATAATTCATTATTTATTTTAGATGAAATTGTAACAGGGTTCAGATTCAGATACGGATGTCTTTATCCAACGATGAAACTAAATCCAGATATTGTAACTTTAGGAAAAATTGTTGGTGGAGGAATGGCTATCGGAGTAATGTGTGGAAAAAAAGAAATTATGGAGCAAGCAGATACAACAGGCAAAAAGAAATCAGAGCGCTCATATGTTGGAGGAGGCACATTTTCTGCAAATCCAGCATCAATGACTTCAGGCTTTGCAACACTCAATATGTTAAAAACAAAAAAATCAACTTACTCAAAAATTAATGCACTTGGAGAATATGCCAGGAAAGAAATAGGCAAGGCATTTGATGGGAAAGTAGCAATAACTGGCAAAGGCTCACTGTTCATGACCCATTTTCTAAAAGATGGAGTAACTGAGGTAACAAATTCAGCACATGTTGCAAAATGTGATTCTCAAATGCTTGCAAAATATCATTTTAAGATGATTGCACATGATGGAATATTCTTTTTACCAGGAAAACTAGGTGCAATATCTGATGCACATTCCAAAGAAGACATCAAAAATATGGTCAAAGCATCTGAAAATTTCTAGATTTCAAGAATCGTTTGGAAAAAACTTGTTTTTCCAAGATGTCAGTTCTGTAAAAATATCCACATAGTTTTCAGACCGTACAGTAACATGAACATGTGCAAAAAGAGGGCCAAATTGACCCTCAAAGATCAAAGTACATTCTTTTTTAAAAAAGGGGACTGTAATTCCAATTTTTTCAAGAGCAGTGAATTTAAAATTTTCAATTTGAATGACATTTTCATTTATCGTAACTTTTTTTTTGTTAGGATTTTTGTTAATTGCGTCATCTAGTTCTTTTTGAACAGAATCATCCCAAATAGGACCATCCTTAGGCCATCGATGAACGTGAATCTTTTCACAAAGATATTGGATTTTAGAATTAACCAATAATCAGAGTGCTTTCAAATGCAAATTAAGCGTATCTTAATTGATCAGTTTTTTAGAATATAGGATCAACCCAGACCATGGAAAAGAAGAAAGAAGAAAAAGAAGCATATGTTACAGACGATCCTACAGAGATCACTGCAGAAGAGCAGGAAAACATGGCAAAAGAAGCAATAAAGAAATTCAAATCATTAAACTAAGCCAAACTTTCATTAGCAATATCATTTTTGAGAAATTATGGGACTGTTTGGATCAAACGATAACGTCGAGGATTTGTTATACAATGCAATGTCCCTAATGGAGAAGAATCAACCAAAAGGAGCCATATCACTATTTAATAAAATACTAAAACAAGACTCTAAAAATACTTCAGCATTATTTAACAAAGGTCTAGCATTAAACCAGACAAAAAAATACAGTGATGCAATAACCTGTTTTGACATTTTACTGGAGATCAATCCAAAGGATGCACAAGCATGGAACAACCGAGGAATTGCAATGGCTGAAAACGGAAACATACAAGGAGCTGCTGAATGTTATGACAAAGCAATAGATGCAGATCCAAAGAATGCATCATCTCATTTCAACAAAGGCGTATTACTGGACAAACTACAAGAGCATGAAGAGGCATTAGCATCATTAGAAAAGGCAGTGTCCATTGATCCAAGAAAACCCAACGCAATGATCTATAAAGGAATTGTACTGGGAAAAATGAAAAAACATGAAGAGGCATTGAATTGTTTTTCAAATGTTTGTAAAAAATATCCAAACAACCAAGACGCATTTTTTCAAAAAGGGGTTCAACTGGCAGAATTAGGAGAGCATAAAAAAGCATTAGATGTCTTTGATGATATTTTAAGAAAATTCAAAGACAATGTGAATGTCATTTATGCAAAATCACGTAGCAAAGCTGCACTAGAGATGTATCCTGAAGCACTAGAACTACTAAAACAAGCAATATCAAAAAATCCCAAAGTGATTCGCTTATGGGCAAAAGAAGAGCCCATCTTTACAAAATTACACTCTAATGATCAATTCAGAAAACTAGTAAAACTATAGCACTTTCTTACGAACTGAATCAATTCTAATTATTGCAACCTTCTTTTTTGGGCCAATTAATCTTGCCTCATAAATTGGAATATAAATTTCAGAAATTTCACGTAATGTAAATTCCTCGTTTAGATTTTTGACATCAGTCTCCATGGGTTTTTTTAATTGTGTTTTGAGTTTTTCAATTGCAGCATCATAAGTCATTTCAGGTTTTTTAACATTTGATTCATTTTTTTCCAGTAATTGTTTTGGATAATTCTCAACAGTTTTTGAATTGATTTTAAATGGAAATTTTATTTCATTGCCATGATGATCAAATGTCAATTCATCTTCCTCTTCAACAAATACATGTTCATCTAATTTGAAATCAACTTTGTTTTTTCCTCTTTTTCCAACAAATGCCTTTGTGATACTGGATTTTGAGCGTACAGGAAAAAGTCCGCCACCTAGTAAAACTTCAGATATGTTTGAATCAACAGATATGGAATGTGTTGCTTTTCTAAAATAATCTGCAACGTATTTTCCTGAAACCAAGAGTATGCATTCATAGTACAATGTCAAAGAATGAACATGAACATCTTCTTTTTTTGGTCGTGAAAGCAATGATTTGAAAGGGGTGGTTTTCTTTTCTTCTACAATTGCCATAGATTCTGTTTCATCAATATTTTTTCTCAAAACTATGGTCTTGATTTCTGAATTTGCTTTAGTCAAAACTACACAAAATACACAATTCTACCTATTAAATCAATTCAGATAAGAAAGAAATAATACGTTTGAAAACATCTACAAAACATGAAAGAAAAGAAGGGCGGATACATCGATAAATTTCTAAAAAAGGCAGACAAGGCAATTCAAGACGGCATCAAAAAAGCAGATGAAGCATTAGAGGAAGCAGTTGAGTTCGGTTCAATGACTGCAAAACAAGCTGCAAAAACAAGTAAAGAATTGAGTGAAAAAGCAAAAAAAGAAAAAGAAAATTTGGAGAAAAAGAGTCGTAAAAAAATTAACGAAGGAATGGAATCCGCAAAAAAAATGACATCAAATTCAACAGAAGATTTGAAAATGCTTGAAAAACTTGGGAAATTAAGAAAATCAGGCATTCTAACTGAAAAAGAATTTCAAGAAAAGAAAAAGAAAATTTTGAGCAGAATTTAAAATGAAAAAATCAAACATTTCTGGCACTGGAGATAAAAGAAACGTAAATCCAAATTGGTTTACAGGTAAAACATGGATGAAGGTACTGTCAGAGAAAATCAAAGCAAAAGACCAAGACATTTACCATGTTCATTTTGAAAAAGGATCAAGGACCAAACTTCACCAACATAATGGAAATCAAGTGTTAATCGGAGTAAAGGGAAAAGGCAGTTTAGAGATTTTTAAAAAGTATGGAGCAAGTAAAAGCAATTTTAAAATTAAAAAAATTGAAAAAATTAGCCTCAATGAAGGAGACATTGTGCACATTCCAGCAAAAACACTTCACACACATGGCTCTGTTGATAAAAGGAAAGAATTTTCCCATATTGCAATCAACATTTTACCAAAGAAAAATGCAATATACAAAACAGAATGGTATGAATCTGATTTTAAAAATATAGTTTCAGAAATTATAAAATAAAATGTCAATACGTAAAAATTCTGAAATAAACTCTATTGAAGGCAACGAAGGAACTAAAATAAAACAATATTTTCATCCACATAATACACTAAATGGAATCAACTACAGTTTAGCACAGTTCACATTAGAGCCTGGAAAAAAATCAAAACTCCACAAAATAAAGTCCTCAGAAATATACTATATTTTAGAAGGATCAGGGAATTTGACAATAGAAGATGAGATTCATATTCTACAAAAAGACGATTCAGTATTTGTTCCATCAAACTCTAAACAATTCATAGAGAATTCAGGAAATAGTGATTTGAAATTTTTATGCATTGTAGAACCAGCATGGAAAGTAGATGATGAAACTCTTCTAGAATAGACAAATAAACTCTAAATCATGTGGAATTATTTTTAAGATATGGCAAATCTCTAATGCTAGTGAATACGTATCAAGCACTTCGTACACTTCATGTGGATTCCAGCTCATCTCAAGATGAAATAAAGGCATCATATAGAAAATTGGTTCTAGAGCATCATCCAGACAAAAATAATAATAAAACAGAAGATGATGAATTTAAGAAAATTACAGAAGCATATAATCATCTAAAGAAAAATTATAATCAACATTTATCCCCTTACCAAGATGCAACTAGAGATCAAAAACCAAAAAATGATTTTAAACGAAAACCACAATGGGGAGCGCCAGACGATGGAAGTGTTCCAGAACAAGATTGGGGCAAATATACACGTGAATTTGAAGAAGGAGACCCCGATTTTTGGAGAGAATATGAAAAAAAATTCTGGGAAGATTACAATGCAAGAGTACGCTCAGATGGCAGAAATGGAGAATATGAAAAAGCACAAGAGCCAGAAAAACAACCGGATCTTTTTGTAGATGTCGATAAAAGTTTGTGTATCGGATGTTGTAGTTGTGAAATTATTGCTCCACAAGTTTTTGAAATCGACAAAAATAGTAAATCAAATCCCAAATCATCAGTGATTAATCAAAAAGGTGCAGGAGTAAATAAAATAATGAATGCAGCAGAAACATGTCCTACAAAAGCAATCAGAGTGGAAAACAAAGATACTAAAGAAAAATTATTTCCATATTAGATTTTTAATTTATTGTAAAGATCGTCCATTTCAGACTCGGATATAGTTACAGTTGAATTAAACATGTTATGAATTGGTCCAGCAGAATCATCATTACTTCTTGGAACTAAATGTACATGAACATGAGGGATTTCCTGACCTGCTTCCTTACCATTGTGTATGGCTACCAAAGTTGAACCAGTGATTTTATCTACATTAGATATCATTTCATGTACTAGTGAAAACAAGTCAGTATTTTCTTGAATACTCATATCTTGAATTTTTTCATGATGAGCTTTTGGAATGACAAGTACATGACCAGATGCAAGAGGAAATGCATCAAGAAAGCATACAGAATGTTTAGTTTCTTTCAAAAATTTGGATTTAATTTCACCAGAAATTATTTTACAAAAAATACAACCCATATCAGAGTATCAAATGTTTTAAAATATTAAATCATCTATTATGGTTCAACTATAGTTGCCCATGCAAGTCCCTCTCCAAATTTGATAGTAGTGACATCACCGGATTTTAATTTACAGTCTTCAATTGTTTTTGGAATTGTATCAACAGTCTCAACATAACATACACCATCATTATTGGTCAATATTGTTACTTCCTCATAGATATCCTCACGAATCAAATTCCAAAATGGAAACACCATAGTAGATAAAACAATTCCTGCAGTAAGAAAAGCACCTACAAAGACTAAACTGGTTTTTTGACTGGAACTGAGTTCCAATTACCAAGTACCGCCATCGCCTGCGTTTGGATCCAATTTTTTAGCAGGTATATTCCCATGTGCTTTTTTCATATGTTTTTTCAATCGTTCAGGATCATGTAGTTCTGTTCCACAAACATCACATTTGGTTTTATTTTCATCCTCTTTCTTACGTTTGAATAATCCCATTAATTCATAAAATTTTGAAATACATTA
>JACNFR010000022.1 GCA_014384555.1 Candidatus Nitrosopumilus sp.
CATCCGGCATTGTTTTTTACCCAACCAGGAACCTCTGCATAAGCAGAAGAAATAGTTGAGGTCACTACTAAAAGTAGAACAATTGTCGAAATTGCAGTTATTGTTGTTTTCATACCGTTGATTTTGATTTATCATATTTAACCTAGTGATAAGAATAGATTCTAGTGGTAATTAATCAGATTATGAAAAGTATAGTGCTAATTTGAAAAATATCAATTCCGCTTTATATGCAAATTAAAAAGAACATCTTATGTGAATGGGAATCAAAGGAATATCAGCAA
Source organism: Candidatus Nitrosopumilus sp. (assembly GCA_014384555.1). Lineage (GTDB taxonomy): Archaea > Thermoproteota > Nitrososphaeria > Nitrososphaerales > Nitrosopumilaceae > Nitrosopumilus. The sequence goes on from JACNFR010000022.1 coordinate 282, forward strand.
TTCCGTACAAAGATTGACTGAAAAAGACATCAAAGAGTATGTCATTCAGCGCTTTACAGAGGTAAAAAAGTCAAAGAAAATCAAAGATCTAGTTTCATTCCAAGCCATGAATAAACACATGATCATGGCCCATAGTCAAGATGAATTAAAAATTATGGGGAACATCGTAGCGAGTAATAAAAAAATCAAATTGCCAGAAATATTGGAAGAGTATGAAAAGCATTTGAAAATCGCCTTAGATACAGAACCGACTACTAAGACACATAGTAATGTAATACTACACATATTTGGATTTTTTTCAAAAGATTTCAGTCAGCAGGAGAAAGAAAGATTTTTTGAATTGTTGACCGATTTTAAAGAGGGAAAAATTTCAATTGGAGAAATTCTTTGTGAAATTAATCCCACAATATATCGATTTAACAATACATATCTTGCAAGTCAGACATATTTTTTGCTATACTCAAATCCAGAAGAAGGGAATTTGTTTAAACTGTTATCAAAGTAACAACTAAAACTTGTAAATTAGATAGGTTTTCCCTTGTACTGATAATCAATTACCTTATGAAATAGATTATGTGATGCAACAACGGTAATTGACGCAAATACAATCCCTACAAAGTTTCTAATAGTCATCAATTCACTTGGTTGATCTGCAATCAATGATGTTTCAAATACAACATAGAAATTATCAAACAACCAAACTGCCAAAGTTATCCAAGATATAATGCCTGCTATGAAATAGCCTAAACGAGTTTTGTTACGAATAAGAACTATTGAAGAAAAAATGGCCACATACCAAACAAAAGATGCAGTCATCCAAAGAGTTTGATAAACATCAGATCTATCATCTAACCAATAATAAGAAGTTCCAATTAAAGCCAGTGCAAGTAATGAAATTTGAATTAGTTTCTGATTTATTTTAAAACCAGTTTTTTCTTCTTGGGGTTTAGATGCAGGCGGAGATGAAATCATTTCTTTTGTTGCAATATCAATGGATTCACGCACAGATTTCAGTCTGATTGGAATAATTTTTGTAATTTTATCATCAGTAACAACGGTATCATGTACAAGACTATCGATTAGAGGTCGGGCAAGGGAAGCTTTGACAGGAGTGATAAGATCTACCCAATAAGATGAAAGCCTAGTAGTCAGAAAAGGAATTTGTAGAACAAAAAGATTCCTATTCAAATATGCAGAATAAATACGCATTAATTCTTCATAGGTAATTTTATCAGGACCTCCAATTTCAAAAATTTGACCCATAGTTTCAGGCTTTGAAAGGCATTCTGCTAAATAGAAAATTACATCATCAACTGCAATGGGTTGAGCCAATGATTTAACCCAAGAAGGGCAAACCATTACAGGTAATCGTTCTACAAGATAGCGAAGCATAGCGTATGAGCCACCCTGAGCACCAATGATTAATGATGCACGAAATTCAGTTACAGGGATAGTACCAGAACGAAGTATATCACCAACATCTTTACGACTTTTCATGTGAGGAGATAATTCTAAACTACCATTGACCAATCCTCCCAAATAGATAATTCTCTTTACACCAGCTTTTGTTGCAGATTTGAGAAAGTTTTGAGCTTGAATTTTTTCACGGTTTGCAAATTCTTGCCATTCGCTTTTACTACCCTCCATAGAATGAAGTAAGTAGTATACAACTTCAATTCCATGCATAGATTGATCTAATTCGTCATTATCAAAAACATCGGCCTGAACGTATCTTACATTCTGTGTGTTACTTAGTTTTTGCCTACTCAAACCAGTTACAGTATAACCGTTTGATGACAATAAGGATACCAATCTAGAGCCAATAAAACCAGTAGCACCAGTGACCATTATCGAAAAAGGAGAAGACTGATTAATTATTTTGCTTGACAAAATCTGTTTCATGAAGATTTTGTTATTGTGAATTATTTAAACTAGTGATAATTATTTGTAATAGTGGTAATTTGGGGGTGAACCTAACAATTTAGTCGTAAAATATGAATAGTTTAGCACTATAAAGCAATATTAGCACCAGTTAAATAACATGTTATTAAAAAACAATCATGGTATACATCAGAGCCAAGAAGGTAAAATCTGATCAATATCTTTACCTAGTCAAAAGTGTCTGGGATTCAAAGAAAAGTACATCTAAACAAGAAATTGTAAAATATCTTGGAAAAGCATCAGAAGTTGTAAAAGACGATATTCCAGTAGAGTACAGAGACAGCCCCAAAATTTTGTCAGTACTAGCATCATTTAACCCAAAAGATATTAAAAAAAGAGAGGAATCTACAAAGAAATCAAAACAACAACTTTACAAAAAATTAACAGAGGGCAACATCGACGATTGTGTAAAAATATATCAAGAATATACAAAAATTTTCAATCCAGCAGATTTTTTTGATAAGATTCTAAAACAAGTAATGTATGATATCGGAGAAGACTGGGCAAATAACAAAATAAGTATTGCAACAGAGCATGTTGCAAGTAACATTGCACAAACATTGGTCAAAATAATTATGGATAGTGTTTCAGGTTCAGCAAATAAGAAGAAAATTCTAATCTGTGTACCTGTGGGCGAAGAGCATCATTTGGGTTGCGATGTATTAGAAACATATCTTTCAATTAAGGGATTTAAAGTCTACAATATGGGAACATCGATGCCAACAGAATCAATAATCAATTTTATTGAAAATAATAAACCAGATATCGCATTTATCTCAATAACATTGCCAGATAATATTTTAGCTGGTCAAAGACTAGTAAGGAAAATTAATGATGAATGTAAGATTCCAATTTTAATTGGCGGATATGCTATGCAAACAGAAAAAATACCAAAGTTTGAAGGAAAAGTAATTTCAGAATCAAATTTAGAAGAGTTGCCAAAAATTATCAGAAGTGTGTAATTAAAAATATTTTATTGATCTCAGATAGACGTTGGTTTAGCACTAGATTTGAAAATCTAGGCGTCTTAAATAATTTAAAATGGTAATTTGATCATGTTAACTGAATTAGTACATCAAAAAAATTGTAAAAAAAATACAATGATTACTGACGCATATACAGGAGAAATTGCATGTAGTAACTGTGGAACAGTTTCATCAGAAAAAGCAATTGATAGTACTTCAGAAACAACCAGTCTCAGTGGAGAAGAATATCAAAATAATTCCAGAGTAGGTATGAAGACATCTTTGAAGATGGCAGACAGAGGATTGTCCACCATCATGCAATCACAAGATAAAGATGCAACAGGTAAATCACTATCAAATGAAAATCGCAGAATGTTTTATCGATTAAGGATGTGGGATAGAAATAGCCGTTCTGCAATTTCAGTCAAATCATTTCAAAAAGCATTTACATTATTAGATGCAATGAGTTCAAAACTAGGTTTACCTGAATCAGTTGTTGAAGAAACAGCATATTTGTTTAGAAAGATAGCAGCTAAAAAGATTCTAGTAGGCAGATCAACATCATCAATGTTATGCGCAACAGTATACATTGCATGTAGACTAACAGATACTCCACGAACATTACAAGATATTGCAAATGCAGGGAACATAAAGAAAAAGAATTTGCAGAGAATTTACAGATTTTTATCAAAGGAATTAGATTTACATCCTGAAACTTACAATCCAAGAGAATTTGTTACGCGTATTGCAAAGGCAGTTGGATTATCAGAGAAAAGTGAAAGGCTGGCTTTTAAAATACTAACTATTTCTGAAAAGAAAAATGTTTTAGCTAGTAAAAACCCAATGGCAATGGCAGCTGCTGCAATTAATCTTGCATCAATAATGAATAATGAAAAAATTACTCAGTTGAAAATTTCAGAAGCCTCAGGTATTAGTGCAGTGACCATTAGAGAGAGGTCTAAAGAAATCAAGGAAAAAACAGGAGATGAAATCAGTGGGTAGAACGTGCAATAATATTTGTGAGCGATTCAAGGCAGCGCCAGCACCCAACAGAATCAGGTATGAAATTGGCCAAAAGCGATGTACGTTTTGTGGTATTTTTCTATCAATAAATGATACAAGATGTATTTGCTGTAAGGTAGTTTTGAGAACAAAACCACGATCTAGGAAAGCAAAATGAGAATTTGGGACATTCCTGTTGAAAAACTATGTAGAAACCATCTACTAGGCGAGCATCGCGAGTTACATGCCATGTGGGTAGTTATCACTCAAAACAAAAAAGGATATTCCAAACATCCGGAAACCATCAGATGGATTGGTAAATTACGTGCCTTGTATCTCAGACATAAAGAGCAAGTAAATGAAATGAAAGGTAGAGGGTATAATCACCAAAGTCCATTGGATGTAAAAAATGCAACAGGTGAATCAAAACAAGATGTGTATGTAGATACACCATTAAAGCAAATTAAAATTCTAAAAGAAAAAGGATGCAATTGTAAAGTATGATTTTAATTTATTATAAAAAATAATTTTATCTAAGTTTAATTAATTTTTTTCTAAATAGTATCAATATTGGAACAGATACAAATCCAATCAAAATCAAAATAGATATCGCAATTGAATCATAGTCATTTACAAATAATTTTGTATCAATCCAGGCTTTGGGTAAAATAGTAAAAAAATCAACAAGTGAGAAATCCTCAATAGTCCCTATAGCTAAACTGTATTTACCGCTTTGATTTTTTTCATCCATTACAACAATGAAATATGTTCCATCGGCAGGAATGTCTGTTCTAAGTTCCTGTCTTTCCCAATAGGTTATCTGACCAAAAGGCTCATAGAATTCATCTCCTGGAAAATTTTTTTCGTAACTAATTTTTTTCTTTTGGAAATTATCATCACCCACTAAAACAAGGGTTGGTGAATATTCTTCTAAACCCTCGATTTTAGGAATAACAATGCTGGCATAAAACGAATCTCCCTTTTGAGCTTCAAAAGTGTAAAACTTTGCTTCATTTTGCCCTAAATTTTCATAAATTGCCCAAGAAATTTTATGGTCAGGAATTTTGAGGGCTGATTCAAAATTTCTATGAGTGTCATCATGGCTGATTAATTTGTGTCCATATGCAGGAGTTGATGATACAAGAACAATAAAAAATAAAAATAATATTTTTTTCACAAGAGTTTTTGAGAGAATTTGTATTTTAACTACGGATGATTTTTTCCAGGTTAGCACTAGAGAGAATTAAGGATGTTCCTCATATAGAAATAAAATAATTTATTTTCATGAAGCAATTTGGAATTCAAACGTGTGACAATTGTGGAAAAGAATTTCATGAGTGGTCTTGTGACTATTGTTATACCAAAATAATCATAAATCAAGCGGAGGATTTATTGTGCAACAAGTGAAAAGAGTTCAAATGGATCAAACTATTTCAGATACAAAAATTCCAATAAGAATTGCATTCGTAAAACCAGATGGAACACCAGGCATCATATCATTATGGTATGAACAGATAGGAGATAAAATTTATTGTGCAACTAAACAAACCGCAAAAATTGTTTCATATCTTCAAAATAATCCAAAATGTGGTTTTGAGATAGCAACGGACAAACCACCATACAAAGGAACCAGAGGAACAGGACATGTAAAGATCATAGAAAGTCAAGGACAAGAAATTCTTAAAATTTTAATGAAGAAATATTTAGGAAATAAGGAATCGACACTATCAAAATATTTGAATGATAATTTGGAGGCCGAAGTAGCACTAGAAATTACACCTCAAAGTGTTTTCAATTATGATTATTCAAAAAGAATGAAAGATGTTTAGATTATGATAGATTTCTCACATGCAGATCAAAGAAATATGAATGTCAAATTGGGGGGGAAATACCTGTCTTAAATTATTAGCACTAGTTAAAAAATGGCCACTAGGTTATATCAAATAAAGTGCAAATAGAGTTGAGGAAAAATGCAACAAACAACAAACAAAAAAACACCGCAGCTGAAATTTTTATTGATTGCAGCTGTTGCAGTTTCAGTAACACTTGTTTTTACAATAACGCCTTGGAACATAGTTCCAACTCAAGTAACTGAAGATGTGGCAGTAATCGCAGTAGCTGATTATGGCTGTGTAGGTGAGTCAAGTAGCGGACGTTCAGTTGTTGTTCCAAACTGTGATGCAGATGTAGGAGACATTGTTTCTGCAACATTTTACATCCCAGCAGGAGAAGTGAACGGATACTTGGAAGAACTTGAAAGAAGACAAAATCCAATGGTAGATGCATGGGATAGAAACGTCAGAGGTATAAGTTTCTCACCATAATTTTTTATTTTTTATTTCAAACAATATGAATTCAAATCCAGCATCACATGTTAGAAAAATATTGTACTAGTACCAATTCAACGAAAATCAATCTAAAAATTACCACTAGATAGAAAATGGTGTTTTATTCAAATATGATGAAATTCAACTTTACTCAACGGATAAG
>JACNFR010000018.1 GCA_014384555.1 Candidatus Nitrosopumilus sp.
TATTGCAAAACCAATCTAGTCCTCCTAGATACTCTACACGATCTGATTTTCCACAGAATGTACATTTTATGAAATGTTTCATATTTTTTTCTTTGGTCATGATGGTGTTCCTTTCCTTGATTTATGATACAATACACCGTTTATAGTGCAGATGAGGTATAATAACACAGAATGATTTTTTCCATTTTGAGTCCATCTAAGGTATGTGAAAAATAAAATGATTCGTTTTGATGACGTTAGTGTAAAGGATTATGCAAAAATCAAACGAGGATTGAAAAAATCATTCAAAACAGTTCCTTGTTTGAGTGATAATCGATTAGTAATTGAAACATTTGATGTTCTTTTAACAAATTCTAAATTACCAATTACCTATTTTAAATCAAAAAAACTTGAAATCTCAAATGATTCTTCTAATGTTTCAAAAAAAATCATTGAGACAATACAAAATATTCTAAACATATCTTAGGATCTTCTTTTACATTCCTAGTAAATTATGATACACCCTAAACCTATAAGACCCAGTTTTGTGTACTATATTCATGGGATGGAAAAAGACCTTGAGCAAATTTTGCATCATGAAAAAGGTTAGAGATAAGGCAAATGAGCCTGAAGATAATTCAAAAAAATCTGAAAATATAGCATCTGAGCAAGAAGAGATGAAGGAAGAACAACACCAAATTGATCTTAAAGAAAATTATGAATCTGATGAAAAATACGAAGACTCCAAAGATTAGATTCTAAACTGAAAAATTCATCTTAACTTATTTAATGAAATCATTTCTATTCTGATCATGCCTTTGGATAAAATGACAAATTCTGAAGAGTTTGCCCTTACTCACAATTCTTTAGTTTTACACACTAAGGGTAATCCTGTAGCATGCATTATTGATGATAATGTACAAGAATCCCAATATGGATCTCTTTCAAATGATCCTACTCTGAAGGCTGGACTTGCTGGATTTTTAAACAAACATGATGATTTAGGACTACTAATGGGGTTCAAACTGAAAATTCAAACTGATTCTGTATTTTTTGAATACACGGTATATCCTAATGAAGAATTTATCGACACGGTAATTTTCAATGAATCTATTTCTATAATTAACGAAAAAATGGAAAATTTATTCACATTGAGAAAAATTGTTACGGATCAATTTGTTAAAACTAGATCTGAGTTTGATAAATTTAAAAAAATAATGCCGTGATCTTTAGTATTCCAAATGATTCAATAACTGCCAAACTCTAAAATTTTTAGTGGCAAATTTTACCCAGATGTTAAAGGCTAGGGAGCCGACACTTTTGGACAGGGAAGATGGACATTGGTATCAAACAAAATTTGATAAAGTATATCCTTCTATTAGCACCATTTTATCTGCCACTGCTCCTGAACATAAAAAAAATGGATTGGCCATGTGGAAGGAAAATGAGCCAGCTCATGAATACATTACAAAACAAGCCCAAGACATTGGAACACAATCTCATAAAATCATTGAGGATTATCTGAGTAATAGTTTAGCCATGGAGGAATTTGATTTGTTGCCTATTGCCCATTTTAATAATTTGAAACCGTTTCTTGAGAATATTTCAGATGTTACCAGCATTGAACAAAGAATGTATTCAGACAAATTACAAGTTGCAGGAACCAGTGACTTGATTGCCGAATACAATGGTGAATTATCCATCATAGATTACAAAACAAAAAGAAAACCTCAGATTGATGAATACATGTATGAATATTACTTGCAAACCACATGCTATGCTCAAATGTTTCAAGAAGTAACTGGTCAGAAAATTAATCAAGTTGTAATTCTAGTTAGTAGCGAGAAGAATACTAGGCAGGAATTTATCAAAAGATGCGATGATTTTGTTGAACCTATGCTTGAACGAGTTGAAAAATACTATTTGAATAATTTAAAATAATTTTTAAGATAAATTATCGAGTTTTTTATCTAATGCTTGAACCTGCTTTGTCAAATCACTGACTATTTCATCTAAAATTTCTGGTTTTTTATTTACAGTTCTTGTTTTTCCATTCGACCAGTCAAGCATGGCATCAAGAATTTCTGCTGCTTGCATGGAATTGTCTGCTAGGTCTTTGATGTTTAGGTGTCTTTTTATTTTTTTATTGTTGGGATAAATTACGATTTCTCCTGATTTGTTAATTCTATATTGTTGTTGAGCAATTGCATTTCTAAAATCTAATAAAAATAATCCTTGTATGGAAATTTGCATTTTTTCAGAATAATTCATTTTTTTACAAATTCTTTTGACCATTTGTTCCAGTGTGGTGTTTTTGCCAAAACCTTCTTCTAGTTTTATTGGGTTGATTATGATTTTCAGAAATTTCTTTATTGCATCTAAATGAGAATTGATATATGATAATTCTGAATATGTTGTAAAAATATTTATTTCATCTTGTTTTGTTTGAAATGAATCTAATTTGTTAATCAATTCCCCCATTGAATGGGAAAATGCTTTTTTGAATTGGATAAAATTTCTAAAAAACTCTTCATCATGATATTCTTTGTTAAATTGAACTAATCCTTTGGACTCAATATCGTTTAAAATCATCAATGTTGCTTTGTAATTGGGATCAAAACTCAATAATTTTTTGAATTTTCTGTGAACTTAAGCCTATTGCTAGTTTTCATTATATTGCATTCTCAAAAAATGAATGGATTGCGAGCTATTACTTTATGGAAATTAAAAAGAGGGGATTATTTCAAAGGTGATTTATTATAGTAATATGAAAACTGAAAAAGAACTAAAGTTATTAAAAACAGAGTTGATGAGTGCTTTGAAATCTTCTGACAATACCTATTTTGGATTGTCTCTTGAAAGATTGGTTTTGAATAATTGATAAGATCCTAATTTTTAAAATATTTTATTAATTTACGCCTTTTCTTCTTGTCATTTTTTCTTCTGGAAAGTTATTGGTTTTTTCAAATTCTTCTAGTTTTCTTTTAACTTCGCCTCTTTCTTCCTCTGTTTGTTCTCGAATAATGATATCTTCCCCGTCTGCAAAGTTTTCGCATTTTTTACATAGCCATAAAGTTAGTTTGCCTTCTTCAAAACATTCTGGTAATCTTCTGCTGTAGCACTGCTTACAAAATAATGTCATATGTTTCCTGTAAAAATTGTTAACTTAAGCGTATTGGAATTTAGAATCAATCTTCAGATTTATCTTCATCATCATCTTGAACATATCCTTCTTTGAGTTCTAATTGATGACTCTCCTCTTTCATTTCTTCATGATCTTGTTGTTTCAACTCTTTTTCAGATTTTTTGGACATACTATAATTTTTCTATTGTTACATATTAGCACGGTTCTGATTTCCAGATTTGATTTTTTCATTTCATATCTGGGATATTTGTAGACTGTATTGAAAATTAGAGCTGTTATGGTGTAGTAGGTGGATTCAATCTTTGTTCTTCATCGATACGGTCAAAGCACTTTTCTAATTCATCTGATTGACCCATGTATTGCTCTCTGCATTCTTGTTCAAGGTATGTTTTTTGTAATAGTTGCCATGCGATTTCATCACTTTGATCTTCCATCGTATTTCCGTTCTGATATTCTGCATTGGAAAAATAACCTACAATAATAATTAGAATTACTATGGCTACAATAACTCCAAGAATAACTTTGAGACGATTCACAGATTTTATGAAATTACTGTGAACATAAGCGTATTGATGATAACTGTGAGGATTAATTATGATTAATGTATTCGATTATTAGGTAAACTCCAATACTGATTAGTAAGAATGCACTTACTCCTATTGCTCGTTTATCATTAGATGATAGAAACATGAATGTTATACGAGAATGTTGAACTTAAACATATTCTCAAAAGGATTTGAAATGCTATAAATGTAAAATTTGGATTTTATTTTCATTAAAATATTGTGTTTCAGTTATAGTTATTATCTAGATTAGATTTTTTTTGGTATGGGATTCAAAAGAGGCATTAACACGTGTGTGGAATGTGAAAAGAAAATGAAGGAAGATCCTAATGACACAGGCATGTGTAGTAAATGCGGTAAAGCACAAAATCGTATTGAATCAACAATATACAAAGAATTAATCGATGAAGGACGATTTCCATAATGCAGATTTTTGATCTGAGTCCTGAAGAATTTGTACACTTAATCATATTGACCATTACTATGCTTCTGAATTAATAATAAGAAAATTTAATGTTAGTTGTAACTAATTAGAAGAAGCTAATTAGGGTGATCTAATTATGCCATTGTTTAAATCATGTATTACATGTACTATGCCATGAAACAAGATTCATGCAGACGTTGTGGACACGAATTGGAAGTTAACAAAAAATGTGATGTTTGTAATAAAGAAAATCAATTCTTTTGTCATGAATGTGGATATATTACTGAAGAACAAATTCACTTTCAATGCATGATGATTAGCATGAATCATGCATTAGTTACAAATTAAAGTGCAGAAATAAATTACAGCGTATCTTTTACTACTCATGGCAGATAAAATCAATGCAAATGATCTAAAATCACAAATTAATGATTTTGTGATTATTGATGTTAGGGAATCTGATGAACTAGAAGGTGGGGTTGTAGCAGACTCTATCCATATGCCTTTAGGGTTATCCATCAGAAATGCAAAGAAAAAACAGATTGAAGACATTAGGAATAAGAAAATTTGTACCTATTGTGGAACCGGCTACAGGGGAAATATTGCAGCAGATGAACTAGTAAAAGAAGGATTCAATGCAGTTACTTTGGAAGGTGGTTATTCTTCTTGGAATCAATCTTAATTTTTTTATTCATTCCAAATTGATTGAGTTTTTAGCCATGCAATCAAGTCTCTATACAGATTACTTTTTTGCATATTCAAAACTCCAATTTCAAGATTGGTTGATGACTTTACTGTTTTTGTATATTTCTCATATACTGCAAAAATGATTTTATCGAGGAACATTTCATTTTGCATCTCTTTCTTTGCTAATTCTTCGGACTCAGTCATGGCAAAACTGGCAAATAATACTCCGTCAACCCAGTAAGCATTTGCTGCTTCTAGTGATGACATCATGCCAATGAGGTCATCTAGATCTAGTTTGATCATATCTCTGACGTATATTTTGTCATATGGTTTATGGACAAATTCTGTCATACCATTCTCATTTAATGTCGACTAATAAATTATGGAAATTTTATATCTAGTTTTTATGAAATGTTATCATGAGTAAAAATTCTGATGACTCTTCTGAACATGATGTATTTGTAACTGAATTTCCAAAAAAAGGATTTGGAATAGTTGATTATCTTCAAGGACGGGTTCATTTTTCTTTAATGGATCAAATGAAATTGATGCATAAATCTGGAATGACTCCAATTCAAATCAAGGAGACGATACTTTCTAGTGTCACTGAGATTATTGATAATTTTGAACCAGAATCAAAAAGTCCTTGATTCCATTTTTGAAGATTCTGCCATGATTATTTTGTGACATTGACAATAACAGTTAGTATGTGGCAAATCATTATTCATTCTATATTTGCATTCTTTGGTATGCTCTATCATTGTCAATTTAGATACTCCTTATCTTGTTTCAGATTTATGATCTTGATAAAACTTGACTCTTGCCTTATTGTTTTGTAGGATCTTTACTTAGAATGTTCAACACATGCTCAATGATTTGTTTTTGACCCCCTTCATGTAAGTCAGTTCTCACTGCATCTGAGCCCATGCTGACAAAAATCAAATTTTCATCACCTAATGGAAATGTCATTCTTGTGATTTTTTCAAATGTTGCAACAGCATACAACCCATGACCAATTTTTGGGGCCAATTCGTTTCTACCTTTCCATGCAACTGATGCTCTCTTTAGTGATGATTCAGTCTCTTCTGGAGAGAGATAATTTGTAATTCCATCTCTATGACTAGTAGCTAGAATATTACCCTCATTGTCTGTAACTATACTGTGTCTAATGTTTACATCTGAATCCATTATTCTGTTTAAGAGATTCTCAAAATTCATATTTTTTTATCATGTCTAAATAATATTTAAGACCTATTCTGGAAATCAATCATGATTTTCATTCTGATGACAATTTACATTCAAAATATTCTGTTACTGCATTATTGAATTTCTCTAACATCTGCTGATCACTGAAACTTGATTTCTCAAGTAGTTTCCATGCCTTCTCGATTTCTTCTTTTAGCACATACAATGTTCGTTTATCGTCGCAGTGCATATCGGTATAATATCTAAAATGGAATTTAATCTTTGTAATCTAAACTCTGGATATACTAAAATTAAAAAATTAAAGCCTTAGAAATTTCTAAAGCTGGTTGTCTGTATTTTTAGATTTTTCTATTTTACACCAACAATTTGGGCTGCAAATTGAATCGAAATTAGACATTTTATTCGTCAGATACTAGCCATGATAGACCAATTACTTCTTCCCAGTTTGATTGATTGTTATTATCTTGCATGACTTCTTTTGGTGAAATTACTATTTAATGACCATGAACGATTCGTCAGTATGATTCCTTAGAACAAATGAGTAGTGATTCTTTATATTGAATTTGAATTATGGTTGTTACCCGACCATACCTGGTGACGATTCAAATCCTAGATTCATTTTGAATCTCACCTTTTTAATTTTGAG